>JBDHDN010000164.1:0-8176 GCA_039591485.1 Gemmatimonadota bacterium | reverse complement strand
CCCTTCACCAGCACCGTCACGTCAGTGAGGGCGACGTCTTTGATCTTGCGCCAGAGACCACCCTTCATGGCAATCCTCTTCGCTGTCGCCATGCCCATTCTGCGACGAGTGCGGCGATCGCCAGAAGAAACACCCACCATCGATCGCGCAGGTACTCGGCGGTGCGGCCCGCCGTCAGGTTCTCAGCCGCCTCCGCCGGAAGCGTGATCGGCGCGGGCACGAACTCGTCAGCGTATGACTCCACCGCAAGCAGACCACCCTGCCCCGATGGTTGGGCCTCCCACCGGTACGTTCCCGGCTCCAGCGGGAGCTCCGCCGAGCCGTCGGGACCGAGGGGCAGGACAGCAGTCTGCGTAATCGCTCCATCATCGAGACGCACCGTGAGTGACTCAGGCTGGTCGGTGGCAACCCACCGGAAGGTAACGGGCTGGCCGCGGGTGACGGTGCGGCTGACATCCAGCGGCGCACTGCGCTGTCGTCGATCGGATCGCAGCAGCCACTCCACCCCGGACGACACGATCGTGCGGAATGCCTGGGTGCTCGCTCCGCCACGGAGGGACCACCGATAAAAGCCGGTCGCGAGCGTTTCCAATCCGCGGACAGCATCGTCGTCGGCAATCGCCAGCACCGGTTGGGCGGCGCCGCGTCGCCCGAGCCGAGCCGATAGCACCGCCTGCTGCGCACCGATCCCCCCGGTCTCCAGTGCCGTGAGCGGCGCGACCGAGTCCCATTCGATCCGTGCGAGCCGTCCCGCGAGCGGCGACGACGGCAGCCGGCCGAACACATACCAGTCCCCGGTCGTCAGATCAGCGTCACCCGACCGCCAACGCCAGACGGCCGTCTCCGAGGAAGCGGTGGCCAGCATCGTTCCCGAACCACTGGCCACGACGAGAGCCGCATTCCCGACAGCTCTCCGAGCCTCCGACACGGGCACTGCCCCACCGGTCGCCATGTCGATCCAGCGATCGTCCGTGATCCGTGCAAACCCGCGGAGGGGGAGCCCACTCACGGCTGCGAGGGTCTCGTACAGGAACCGGGCATCCCAACTCGCAGGGTCCGCGACGAGCACAGCGGGCGGATCGTCCAGGATCGACACGATGCGCACCCGTTGATCGTCGCGCCGCTCGGCATCGCCCGGCACCTCGAGTCCGACCTCCACGGCATGCAGGCCGGGTCCCAATACCGCTGCTGGCACGTGCAGGTGGCGGACGGCCGTCCCAGGCGGAGCCGGCAGCGTAACCGCTCGGGAGGCGAGCCGCCGTCCTCCGGATCGGAGCTCGATCCGACCGGAGTCCGGCATCTGCTCTCCCCAGGTCGTGATCTCGATCTGGAGCGGTACCGTGTCGCCAACCGCCGCCGTCGTTGGCAACCCAACCCTCGTCAGCGCCGCACCCGGTCGGGGGGTGCGCGGGAGAACGACGAATCGCATTCCAGTCGCGAGTCCAGTATTGAGCACCGCACCGTCACGGAGCTCGCCGTCGGTCACCACGTACACCATTCCTCCGACAGCACGTGCGGCGCGCAGGGCAGGCTCGAGCAGGCTCGCCGGTGCGTGTGGCACGGTGTCGCGGAGCGCACCTGGTGTCGCCCCGAATCCCAGGATCCGTCCTTCTGGGCCGGCGAGCACACGCGCGGTATCGAGCGCCGCAGGCCAGTGTCCCCCTGCAGCAGCCATGCTGAGCGAGTGGTCGAGCAGCACGGTCGGTCCGTGGTCCTCCGGCCCGCCGGGCCAGGACGGGTTGGCCGCGAGGAGGACGAGCAAGGCCAGACCGACCCAGCGCAGGACCGCGAGGACAGCACCCACCAAGCCGAGTCGCTCCCGCACCACGTACGCGTACAACGCGCCGGCCGCCGAGACGAGCAGCGCGATGAGGACGAGTGTCACGCTGGCCGCCGCTCCGGTGGTCCTCCGGGCGCCGGTGGGATCATGGGGTCATGTGAGGGAATCAGCTCAGGGCAGACCAGCGGCGACAGTGGGCGAGGCCGCAAGTGCCAGCATCCGGTCATACTCCGCCTTGATCGCCTCGAACTCGCCGCGCCGCTCGTCGGGAATCGGCTCGCCTTCCCCGTACTTCACCGCTGTGCGTGGATCGACGTGTCGCCCGTTCTTGATGAACTCGTAGTGCAGATGCGGACCATTGGCCAGGCCTGACGCGCCAACGTAGCCAATGACCTGGCTCTGCTGCACGCGGATGCCTGCGCGGATGCCCCGCGCGAGCCCGCTCATGTGCGCGTAGCGCGTTTCCACGCCTTTGGGGTGTCGGATGGCTACAGCGATGCCGTAGCCACCCCAGCGGCCGGCGCGTGTGATGGTGCCGTCGCCCGTCGCCATGATCGGTGTGCCCACGTTCGCCGCGTAGTCCACGCCAAGGTGGGGTCGGCGTGTCTTGAGCACCGGATGGAAGCGATTGCGGGCGAATCCGGATGAGATGCGACGAAACTCCGCCGGGTACAGCTTGAATGCCCGGCGCAGGGAACGCCCTTCCGCGTCGTAGTAGATGTTGCGGCCCTGTGCGTCGAGTACGACATAGGCCGCATTCTCCTGGCCCCGCGTCTCGATCTTCGCAGCGAGGATCCGGCCAAAGCGCACGTCGCCCAGCTCCGAGTGCAGTCGCTCGTAGACGATGTGAAACCGATCGCCCTCGTAGTTGTCACGCGTGAAGTCGATCACCCAGCCGAATACCCCGTCGGCTAAATCCCACGCGAGTCGAGCTCGCTCGGCAGTGGACAGCACCGATCCTGAAATCAGCTCGTCGATCGTCTCGTACAGCGACGAACGAATGCGGCCACGGGCGACCGCCGTCGTGACCGTCCAATACACCGTCTGCAGCTCGCCGCGCCATCCTTCGGTCGAGTCGCGCGACAGGGTGAGAATGCGGTCACTGTCCAGACGCACCGTCACCTGCTCGGGCTTGGGAGCGTAAACGGCGTAGCGGAACTGAAAGACCTGACCGGCCCTAACGCGCCGAGGGTCGATCGGCTCTGCAGCCCGCAGCAGAGCGGCCAATTCCTGCCCCGCGATGTTGTGCCGGGCAAACAGGTGGGAGAGAGTCTCGCTGTACCGCAGCGTGTCGGCCCGCTCGATGAACGCCGAGGACACGACGATCGGGGGCGCCATCGGCAGCTCGGCCCCTCGGACCGCGCCGGTCGCCGCGCGGAGCGCGACGACCACGGCGACGACGAGGCCGATCCTGGCCAACAGGCGCCGCGTCATCAGTCCATCTGGCGCCGAATGAACGTGGGTATCTCCATCTCACCGACTTCGGCCTCAGGCGCCGGTGCGGGTGGCTGGGGAGCCGCCCCCGTACGGGGAGGGGGAGCCGCTGGCCGTGCGGGCGCCCGCTGCGGGAACGGCAGTACCCCCGCGACGTTCTGGCGCCCGAACACGCCCTCCTGCGCCGCGGCGACCTTGTCGAACCCGGTGGCGATCACCGTGACGCGCACCTCCCCGGCCATCGCGGCGTCGTGCACTGCGCCGAAGATAATCTCGGCCTGGTCACCCGCCCCGTCATGGATGATCTCGCTGATCTGGTTGACCTCGCCCAAGGTGAGGTCCTCACCACCCGTGATGTTCACTAGCACACCTGTGGAGCCGCTGATCGACACGTTGTCGAGCAGCGGGCTGGCGATCGCCTGCTGGGCCGCCTCGATGGCTCGATCCTCACCGCGACCGATGCCGGTACCCATGAGCGCGGAGCCGCCGTTCTGCATCACCGTCCGCACGTCCGCGAAGTCGACGTTCACGAGGCCGGTCACACTGATGAGGGTCGAGATCCCTTGCGTGGCGTGCAGCAGCACCTCGTCGGCCTTCTTCAACGCTTCCTGAAACGGCACGTTCTTGCCGACGACCGCGAGCAACCGCTCGTTGGGCACCACGATCATCGTGTCCACGTGTTTGCGCATCTCGGCAATCCCGATCTCGGCCTGCCGCATGCGCTTGCGTCCCTCGAACAGGAACGGCTTGGTGACGATGCCGACGGTGAGTGACCCGACGTCGCGCGCGAGCTGCGCGATGACGGGGGCCGCGCCCGTGCCGGTGCCACCGCCCATGCCGCAGGTCACGAATACGAGATCCGCGCCGTCGAGCACCTGGAGCACGTCATCCCGGTTCTCCTCGATGGCCTGCCGGCCGATCTCCGGGCGTGCACCGGCCCCGAGGCCGCGGGTGAGCTTCTTCCCGATCTGGACCTTGACGTCGGCCTGGTTGTGCAAGAGCGCCTGAGAGTCCGTGTTGATCGAGATGAACTCGACCCCCGCGAGCCGCTCCTGGATCATCCGGTTGACGGCATTGCCCCCACCGCCACCGACGCCGGTGACCTTCATTTTGGCGTTCTTGGCGACCGTTTCCTCGAGCTCGAAGACCATGCGTCCCTCGTTGTCCCCTGTGGCTAGAAGAACTCCTGCAGCCAGCGCTTGACCGGACCGAGCATCTTGTCGACCGTCGTGTCCACGCCGCCATCCCCGGCAGTGCGACCGACGCCGTACAGCGCCAAGCCGACCGGCACCGCATAGCGCGGTGCCTGCACGCTGTCCACCAATCCCTTGATGTCCCGCTCGGGCACGCCCTTTCGGACCGGCATCGCAAGGACCTCACGACCGAGCTCGACGATGCCCGCCATGTTGGCACCCCCGCCCGTGAGGACGATCCCGGCCGCCAACCGGCCGGCATATCCGGCATTCTCTATCTGGTCCATCACGCGCCCGAAAATCTCGTCGAGTCGCTGATGGATGATGTGTGCCAAGAGCTCCCGCTTCGCCTGCCGCGTACCCTGACCGGGCGTTCCCGGCAGCTCCACCACCTCCTCCGGATCGACGAGAGGAGTGTACGCAACACCCCACCGCTCCTTCAAGCGCTCCGCGTCGGTTTGCGTGATGCTCAATCCGTGGACGAGGTCGCTCGTGACGTAGCTGCCTGCGCACCGGTCGGAGGAGAGGTGCCGGAGCTTGTCGTCGTGGAAGATAGCCACCGTCGTCGAGCCGCCGCCAAGCTCCACGAGGGCGCACCCCAACTCGCGCTCTTCGTCGGTGAGGACCGCCTGAGCCGCGGCCAGCGGCTCGAGCACGAGTTCGTTCACGCGGTAGCCGGCCCGCTCGATCGACCGCCGGAGATTCTGCGCCGCTTGCTTTTGAACCGCGACGATCCGCATTTCGACCTCGAGTCGCATGCCGGTCATGCCGATCGGGTCGTTGATACCGCCCTGCCGGTCGACGGTGTACTCTTGGGGAATCGGCAGCAGCAGCTCGTGCTCATCACCAAGACTGACCGAGAGCGCGACCTCGTGGACGCGGCGCACATCCCCGGTCTTGATTTCGTCGCCGCTCACCGAGACGAGTCCGTTGGTGAGCTGGGTGCGCACGTTCTCGGCGGCGATCCCACAATACACGCCGGGCACCTTGGCACCAGCCATGCGCTCCGCGTCGCGCAGCGCCGCCCCCACCGAACGTGTCGTCTCCTCGATGTCGCGCACGACTCCCCGCTTGACACCGGTCGTGCGAGAGATGCCGACGCCGAGGATCTTCGCGTCCGGCCGTCCCTCGCCTGCAGCCTCCGCGATGACCGCGCAGGTCTTCGTGCTCCCTACATCAAGTCCGGCGACCAGGTTCTCGCGCTTCACACTCGCTCCCGACGGACCACGACCCAGCCATCGAACCGCGCATCCAACTCGCGGTAGGGAACCCCGTGGCGTTCCAGGTGACGGCGGACGGTCTCCAGTTCCCTGATATCGTGCGCTCCCGCGGTGGCGTCGAGCCAGACGCGGCGATCTCCGAGTTCCAGAATAACCGATTCGCCCCGTCCGCGCCTCACTCCGACGATCTCCTCGAACAGCGGAGGGTCCATCTGCCGGATCAAATCGAGCACCCGCGTGAGGCCGGAATCCGGCCGCTCAACCAGCGGGACGTCGAAGCCGGAGCGCGAGGGGTCGTATGGGAGCGGCCGAGATGTCACGTCGAGCGGCACCAGGCCGTCTGCTCCCCGAGCGAAGGCGACCGGTGGCTCCTCCGTAAGCGTGAGTCTCAGCGTGCCCGGCAGACGGCGATCGACGTCCACGTCGAGAACGCCCGGAATCGACTCCGCCCGTGCGACGAGGTCGGCAAGCGGATCAAACACGTTGCGAGCCCGCTCGAGTGCCAAGCGACCGAGCACGTCGTGCGGAGACAGGTAGTGAAGGCCGACCAGCTCGATCTGGCGAACACGGAAGAAGCCGAGCTGCCGCAGGCCCAGCGGCACCACGATGACGGCAAGAACGGCCGCGGCCGTCAACCCTCCCCAGAGGAGGAGCCGGCGGCGGATCATACGGTCGCTCCGGACCGACGCCGCACGAAGTCGCGCCCCACGTCCGTCACGTCGCCTGCGCCCAGGGTCACGAGCACATCGCCGGCTCGCAGCACCTCCTCGAGCCGCGGGATGAGATCCGCTCGTTCGGCAAGCCACATGACCGCACCGCCCGCCCGGCGGGCTGCCTTCGCGACGATCTCGCCGGTCACGCCAGCGATCGGTCGCTCCCGCGCAGCGTAGATCTCGGTGACGATTGCGACGTCGGCGAGGGCCAGCGCAATCCCCATCGCCTCTCCCAGGACCTGCGTACGGGAGAAGAGATGCGGCTGCAGCAGCGCGACGACACGAGCATCGGGAAAGCGCTGCCGCGCCGCCCCGAGCGTGGCGGCGATCTCCGACGGATGGTGGGCATAATCATCGATGACAGTGATCCCGCCGACGGTCCCGACGTGCTCGAAGCGCCTGCCGACGCCATCAAAGGTCGCGAGCCCCCGGGCTGCGGCGTCGAGATCGGCCTCGAGCACGGCGGCGACGGCAAGCGCCATGGCGGCGTTGCGCAGGTTGTGGACGCCGGGCACACGCAAATGCAGCTGGACCGACCTCCCGTCCGGGAAGGTGAGCGTCGCCGCATTCCGTCCCTGCTCGCGGACAACACCGTCCAGCCGCACGCTCGCGTCGGGCGCGAGACCGACGTGCCACACCGGTCGGGTGACGGCCGCTGCCACGCGGTTCGCACCGCCATCGTCTGCGCCGACCAGCACACGCTCGGCTCGGCCTGCAAACTCGATGAACGCCGCCTCCAGCTCCTGAACGGAACCGTAGCACTCCATGTGGTCCGGTTCGACGTTCGTCACGAGAGCCACCTCGGGCCTGAGCTCCAGGAACGAGCGGTCGTACTCGTCGGCTTCGACCACGAAGACGCGATCGCTCCCGAACCGCACGTTCCCGTCCCACTCTGCGACGCGCCCCCCGACGATCCCGGTCGGATCGACGCCGGCCGCCGCGAGTGCAGCGGTCGCCATCGCCGTCGTCGTGGTCTTGCCGTGCGTACCCGATACCCCCACCACACGACCCGTCGAGACGATCTCGGCAAGCGCTCTGGCGCGGGTGAGCACGGGAATCCCGGCCGCTCGGGCCGCCTCGAGTTCCGGATGGTCCTGCGGAACGGCCGCGGTGTGCACGACGGCGCGTACGCCGGCGACATGGGTCGCCTCGTGCCCCTGCTGGATGTGCGCGCCAAGGCGCAGGGCGTCGGCGGCTCCGGCGGGGTGCAGATCACAGCCGGTGACGGGCAGGCCACGGCGCAGGGCGATGAGCGCAAGAGCACTCATCCCGGCGCCTCCAATTCCCATCAGGTGAATGGGTCGGGGGTCCCCGTGAACGAAGAGGTGCATCGATGGGCGCCAATATAAGGCGATCCCGAAAGTTACGAAAGTGCTTGAACTTAGCTCATCAGGGCGAGAACGCGGCGGGCGATGGTCCGTGCCGCGCCCGGTTGGCTCCTCGCGGCCGCAGCTGCCCCCATCCGGCTCCGCCGTTCGCGGTCGTCGGCGAGGGCCCGAATTGCTGCAACGACGTTCTCGGGTGTGAGGGTACGCTCGGGGAGATGCACCGCGGCCCCGTGCTCTTCCAGAGCGAGGGCGTTGCGGGTCTGGTGATCGGCGGCCGCGGTTGGCAACGGAACCAGAATCGACGGCAGCCCCCAGGCGCACAGTTCTGCGGTGGTCATGGCGCCGGCGCGGGAGACGACGAGATCCACCGCACCATAGGCATCACCGATGGGATCGATGAAGGGACGTACCACGCGCACCGGCGGAGCGTGGAAGCGGCCGAACCGCTCCCACTGCCCCTGCCCCACGCTCCAGACGAGAGCCACACCGTCGAGGGATCCCGCGTCCA
>JBDHDN010000163.1:0-13732 GCA_039591485.1 Gemmatimonadota bacterium | reverse complement strand
GCGGGCCGTCCGGGCGGCGGGCGTCGGTCCGGGATCGGTCGCGCCGGTGGCGGTCGTCTTGGCCCGCAGGCCGCGGGTCTTGTTCGAATACCAGCCGAAGTAGCGGACCAGGTGACTGATATGGGTCTGCACCTCCCTGTACAGAAAGTCGCCAGAGCGCTGGCGCACTTTGGCTATGATGGTTCACGCGTCCGATGTCGCCCCTCCGTTGCGGAAGGTCGCGCTTCGGACCAGACGAGTCGTTCGGACAGGGAATTGCTTGAATCATGCCGCAATGCAACATCGACGCGCGGGGGAGAGCACTTCGACTGATCGCCGGCCTCGTCGGCCTGGTTGCGGGTCTCGTTCTCGGTCCGCTGCTGCTGGGCGGGGTCCTCGAAAGCGCGTGGTGGTGGGTACCGATCATCTTCTTGCTGCTGGGGGGTGGATTCGGCATTTACGAAGGCCGAGCGGGATGGTGCGCCGTTCGGGCCATGGGATTCAAGACGCCGGTCTAGATTGGCGGCGCCGCGGCGGAACCGAGGGAGCCGCTCCGCCACGGCATAGCTTCCGTCCCAGGCTCGGTGTACGACAGGCATCGCCTTGCCGATTTGCTGACTTCCGTGATGTGATTCCCAACCATGACGAGACTAGCCGGCAAACGCGTGTGGCTGACGGGGGCGAGCATGGGCATCGGACGCGCCCTCGCTCTCGAGCTCGCCGAGCGCGGCGCCGTATTGATTCTGACGGCGCGAAACGAAGAGACATTGAATGAGGTTCGCCGCGACGTCGAAGCACGCGGCGGGCGCGTGCTCGTCAAGCCCGGCGACGTGACGGATCTCGATCGCATGAAGGCGATCACCGCGGAGATCGAGGACGAGTTGGACGGCATCGACGTGCTCATCGCCAACGCGGGGACGCATCTGTTCACGAAACACGACTCGTTCGACACGGCCGAATACCTCGCCCTGATGGACATCAACTACGGCGGCGCCCTGCGCTGCATCGAAGCCGTCCTGCCTGGAATGCTCCAGCGAAAGGCTGGTCGCATCGTGGGGGTCGCCAGTCTGGCCGGCCTTCGCGGCGTGCCCCGCGCGGCCGCCTACAGCGCCAGCAAGGGCGCGCTGATCAACTTTCTCCAGAGTATCCGCTTCCATCTGCTCGAACACAACGTGCAGGTGACGATCGTCAATCCCGGCTTCGTCCGCACGCCGCTCACTGACAAGAACGATTTCCGCATGCCGTTCCTCATGGACGCGGACCGGGCGGCCCGCATCATGTGCTCGGGAATCGAGCGCGGAAAGAAGGAGCTCGCCTTTCCGATCCCGTTCAGTTGGACGATCCAGATCATGCGTATCATCCCCTACCCCATCTACGAATGGATTATGACAGGAGTATGGAGACGCATGAAGAACAAGTGAAGATCGCGGTGATCGGCGCCGGCGTCGCGGGCATCACCGCCGCCTACCTGCTGGGCAAGCGGCACGAGGTCACCCTGATCGAGCGCAACGACTACCTCGGCGGGCACACAAACACGATCACCGTGCAGGAGGACGGCCACGAAGTCGCCGTCGACACTGGCTTCATCGTCTGCAATCCCCGCACCTATCCCCTGTTCTATCGCTTGCTCGAGGAGTGGGGAGTGTCCCTTCGAGACAGTGACATGTCGTTCGGCTTTTCCTGCAAACGATCCGGCCTCGGCTATGTCGGCCCATCGCTGCGAGAGTTTCTGCGCAAGCCGTCCAATCTGTTCAATCTTCGTCTACTGAGGATGATTCGCGAACAGCAGCGCTTCGGTAAGCGGGCGGCGGCGGATCTGGATCGCGGCGCGCTTCAGCGCCTTACACTCGGCGAGTACCTTGGGCAGATCGGCGCGAGTCCGTTCTTCATCGAGAACTACCTGATCCCCATCGCGGCGGCGGTCTGGTCGAGTCCGGATTCGGACATGTCGCGCTTCCCCGCACATACCTTCATTCGATTCCTCGCCAACCACGGTATGCTCGTGCTGCGCCACCGGCCGCAGTGGCAGACCGTGGTGGGCGGAAGCCACGCCTACGTCAAGGCGTTTCGATCGCTCTTCCGCGGTCGCGTGCTGACGAAGGCGCCCGTGCAGTCGGTGCGGCGTGAAGATGACGGCGTTTTCGTGTCCGTGCGGGATCGCGAGACGGAACGGTTCGACTACGCGGTGCTGGCGACGCATGCGGATGAATCTCTGAGCCTGCTCGCGGACGCCACCGATGCCGAGGCGGAGGCGCTGTCCGCCTGGCGCTACTGGGAGAACGATGTTCAGCTTCATACCGCTACGAGCGTCCTCCCGGTGGATCGTCGGCTCTGGGCGTCGTGGAACTACCATCGGCGCGCCGACGCCGATCCGGCGACACCGCTGACGATGACCTACTACATGAATCGACTGCAGGGCCTGCGGTCGAAGCGGGATTACCTCGTGTCTCTCAACGCCGGCGAAGGAGTCGATCCGGAAGAGGTCATCTATTCGGTCTTGTACACGCACCCCGGCTACACGGCGCGATCGCTTGAAGCGCAGCGAGAGCTGCGCGAGATGAACGGCAGCCGGCGGACGTTCTTCTGCGGCGCGCACATGCGCTACGGCTTCCACGAGGACGCGGTCGCTTCCGCCGTCGATGTCACCCGGCATTTCGGGATCGACCTTTGAGATCGCAGATCTTCCATGGCGAGACGATGCACTGCCGGCATCAGCCGCGGCGGCATGCCTTCCGCTATCGCATGTTCTGGCTGGCCATCGATCCCGATGAACTTCCCGAACTCAACCGGTCGATCGGAGGCTTCGGTCACAATCGCGTGGCCCTCGCTTCGGTTCACGACCGCGACTACGGCGGCTCGGGCCAGGCGCCCATTCGCGAGAAGATCCTCGAGCGCGTTCGGCAGGCGGGCGTGACCGAGCCGATCGAGCGCATCGTGGTGATGACCATTCCGAGGATCCTGGGATACGTTTTCAATCCCGTCAACTTCTATCTCTGCCGCGCGGCTGACGACCGGATCGCCGCATTCGTAGCCGAAGTGCGGAACACCTTCGGCGAGATGCATCATTACGTCATGGAGCCGGCGGTGACCAGCGCGGACGATCCGGCGATCCTCGAGTGCTGCATCCCGAAGGAGTTCTATGTCTCTCCGTTCTTCCGCAGCACCGGCGAATACGCGGTGCGGCTCAAGACGGGGGACGATCGCTTCGACGTCACGATTACGCTGCGCCAGGCCGACAGGCCGGTGTTCACGGCGACGATGCGAGGCGACGGCCGGCCGCTGACGACCTCGCTTCTCTTGCGGACACTCAGTCGCCTGCCACTGTTCGCCGCCTCTATCATGTGGCGGATCCACTGGCAGGCGGTGATGCTGCGTTGGAGAAAGCGAGAATCGGTGTTTGCCAAGCCGGCCCCGTCGCATCCCGCGACGATTCCGGCCCAGCGCCGCTCGCTCTGGTATGGTCTACGCGCGGCCGCGCTGCGTCGCCTGCAGACCTTGAAGCCGTCGTCGTCGGATGAGGCGGCGACCCTGTCCGAGAGAATAGAATGAGCTACGCCAAAGGACTTCCCGTCACCGCTTCAGAGCCGCCCTCGACCGCCGAATGCGACCTGACCTCGGGTCTCGAGATTCAAGATGACGCCGTCCGCAGACGTATTCGGCGCGATGGCATCGTCGGCCTGGGCGAGACGTACGAGCAAGGTCGCTGGACTGCGGACAGGCTCGACGACGTGATGTGCCGCATCTTCACGTCTCCGGCCCCGCATCTCTCACCGTTCGCCTGGTCGAAGCTGCTTCTGACCGCGTTCGATCAGCGACTCTTCAACCGACAGGCGGGCCGCGGCGCGTTCAACATCGGGCGCAAACACTACGATCTCGGCAACAGTCTCTTCCGTTGCATGCTCGATGAGAGCATGACCTACACCTGCGGCTACTGGGCGAACGCGAAGACGCTCGATGAGGCGCAGGAGGCGAAGATCGATCTGATCTGCCGAAAGCTCGATCTTCAGCCTCACCAGCACGTGCTCGATATCGGATGCGGTTGGGGGAACTTCGCGCGGCATGCGGCCCGCAACTGCGGCGCAAGGGTCACCGGGATCACCGTCTCGCGGGAGCAGGCCGACCTTGCTCGCGAACGATGCGACGGTCTGCCGGTCGAAATCCGCCTGCAGGATTACCGTGAGATCGACGAGGTGTTTGATCACGTCGTCTCGATCGAGATGATCGAGGCGGTGGGGCGCAGGAATCTGCCCACGTTCTATCGCGTGGTCGATCGCTCCCTGAAGCAAGGCGGGCTCTTCGTACTCCAGGTCATCTTCGGGAACACGCTCACGCGGACTTCCGATCGTCGCCTGGATCAGTTCATCCTCTGGCTTCTCAAGTACATCTTCCCAAACGGGTACCTGCCGCGAAGCGATGAACTCGTCCCGCCGCGCGACACCGATCTGCGGATCGAAGACTGGCAGCGGTACGTCGACGATTACGAGCGCACGCTTCTGGCCTGGGCGACGCGGTTCAACGACGGTTGGGACGGGATCGCCGATCAATACGATGACAGTTTCCGCCGGCGCTGGAACTTCTACCTCCACGGCTGTGCCGCGGCGTTCCGCGCGAGGCTCGTCGATGTGGGTCAGATCGTCTACGCCAAGGGCGGCTCGACGAGCCGCTTGGCCCCGAGCCGATAAGCGCCGCGCAGGAACAGAGCCGATCTAAAACGGAGAACATCGATGCGGACCGCCGTCGTCTTGCTGATTGTGGGGTTTCTCATCATGGCGGGTGCGATCGGGTACGCGCTGATCGCCGGGGACTTCTTTAAGGAGGCCGGCCCTCTGCTCGATCTGCCGTGGTTCCATCTCTCGATGATCGATCTGTACGTCGGGTTCTTCCTCTTCAGCGGATGGATCCGCGTTGCTGCTGCTGGGGAATCTGACATCGTGCGTCTATGCGCTGGTGGCCGCGCTCCGGGCGAAGGGCGACTGGACCGCGTTCTGGCTTGGTCATCGCGCGGATCGCGCGGAGGCCGCGGCGTTCCGGAGGCTTGGGCCGCACCACGCGCGTCGCAAGCCCGATGCGCTCCATCAGACAGATCACCCAGTAGGTGGGATCGAGTTCCCAGCGGCGCATGCCGTGCGCCGCGGAGCGCGGCTGCGCGTGATGGTTGTTGTGCCAGCCTTCGCCGAACGAGAGCGTCGCGACCCACCAGTTGTTCCGCGAACCGTCGCGCGTGTCAAAGTTGCGATAGCCCCAGGTATGTGCGGCGGAGTTGACGAACCACGTCGCGTGATACATGAGCGTGGTGCGCACGCCCACGCCCCACACGAGCCAGCACATGCCGCCCTGCCACGACCCCAGGACAGCCCAGCCCAGTCCGAAGAGAAGGGCGCCGAGAAGAACCTGCGGCAGCCAGTGATAGCCGTCGATGAGCATCATCGTCCGATCGCGCTGCAGGTCGCGCGTGAAGTGGAGCGGATCGTACCCGGCCGGATGCCGGTAGAAGCACCAGAGAATGTGCGCCCAGGTGAAGCCGTGCTGCGGCGAATGGGGATCGTGCGGCCCGTCGGACTCCTTATGGTGGATGCGATGGGTGCCCACCCATTCTCGCGGGCTGCCCTGGAAGCTGAGCGTTCCCAGCACGGTCAGTGCGTACTCGACGATCTTCGGCGTGTGCAGGCTTCGATGCGTGAGCAGGCGGTGATACCCGAGGCAGACGCCGAGCCCGCCGGAGAGATAGAACAACAGCGCCATTAGCGCTGGTCCGCTCCAGTGAAAGAACGCCGGCAACAGCGCCGGCGCCGCCAGGCCGTGCACGACGACTATCAGTGTGATGTTCGACCAGTGCCACCTGCTTCGCTCTTCATCCTCGCGGAGCGGGTGTGGCATACGATCGTTCGACTCGTTCACCGAGCCTTGGTGCATTCCGGCGTTGCTGCTCATTCGATTATCGCGATCGATGCCGCAAAGGTAATACGCAGGGTGTACTCTTGTGGGTCGCATTGTAGCGCCTGACGACGGCCCATCGCGGGACGCCCGGACACGAATCCTGACGGCCCGCGTCCCGTTCGGGGCTTTCCGCGCCTGGCTTATCTCCATGCCCGTTCGTCGCCGTCTCGGCGGGGAATTCGGCTCTCCGAGTCCGTTAGACTTCCCCGGGAGCAGCCAGCTGTCGTCCGCTTGGTCTCGGACGGATGGCTCACCGATTCCTGGTCTTCTGATTCTGTATCAGATGGTCTTGAAACAGTACGCGGTGGACCAGAACGCCTGGACTAGCCCTTGTCGACATCGACGCGTAGCGGCAGCACGTGACATTCCTCAGCGACGAAACGGCCGCCTAAGATCTTCCCCTTCACTTCGGCGCTTCTGGCGGTGTTGCACAAGCCGTCCGCGGCATGGGCATCTCCGTGATCATCGATGTCGCTGCCCTCCACGAGATAGTGCCGACTGTCGATTTCGACGGCCAGTTTGCAGCCTTCGACGCCCTTCATGTGAAAAACGCAGGTCGCGCAGCCCACCTTGGCGGAGTCGGTTTCGACGATCGACTCACTGGGCATCTTGACTGCCTTGACCCAGTCCACCTCCAGCTTGAACGGACCGGCCTGCTTGTCCGAGATCGTGAAGCCGAACGAACGGATCTTCTCGATGTCGAGATCAGGCGCATCGCGCATGATCTGCCCATGTGAGGTGGCCACGAAGTCGCGGAACGGCAGCGCGATCTCCTGCCATTCGTTCGTTTTGGTTTCAAATGGCTGTCGGTACGATCCTGACGCGACTGGGCGGTCGGTTCGGATGTTGCAGGCGTACCGGTGGCCATCACCGCGAACCCGCAGCAGGAGCCCATCGCATTCCGACAGGTCATGCTTGTCCGGACGACTTCGGATCGAAGCGAATCCCCCGTTGTTTTCTAGCGAGACCACGCCCGTGAACTCAAGCACACCCTTCTCGGTAATGCTGAGGCCTCCCTCAGAGACGCCGCCCATCACGTCGTCGTTGACAGAAGTCCATTCACCCCTGGAATCGCGGTCATCGAATCCAAAGACCACACGTTGTTCGACGGGCTTCATAGTCGCGTCGGTCATCTTTTCGTCCTCGTGAAACTGACGCACCTGCGTGATAACCTTGGATATGTTCAACAGGTCGCTGGAGTTCCAGACTTCTTTGCGACCCGTCGCGGCCCACAGTTTGCCCGGTTCCTCATCCGGATCGTAGGCCACCACGTAGTAGCGCCCAGCCTCAGGTAGCAACACGTCCTTCTCGCTCAGAATCCAAGATCTTGTCTTCGTAAACGGCTCGTAGAAGTTCCTCGGCTTGTCGACATCGCGCGTGTCGATCACCAAGCCACCGAGGCCGCGCGGAGACTCGAAGGGCAAGCGCAGATCTGGCAACCCCGGTCCAATCAGCGCCAGGGCTGGCCGATAGTCCCGCAGATCATCCATGACCGGCACGCCGATCTGCAGAAACAACGTCTGTGGCTGATCGATCTCGAAGGTGATCCATACGCGCGGCGCCTGTTCGGTCACCTCGTGATAGACGACGCGCGAAATCTGCACGTCCTGAAACTCGATGGCGTGGTCCGCGTCGCTTGCGGTCCCATCGCTCATGGTTGGTCGGTGGGCGAAGGCGGTGCTGCTGAGAACGACCAAGCTGAATGCCAAGATCCGAATCGACACGCGCATCGCAGTGATCTCCATTCTCCACCCGTCTTTTGCCGTAACCGGATGATGATATTCCGAATCATGTGTCGCCGCGGCTCAAGAACCAGTCGATCCAGAGACCGGCTGATAGGTCGTTCGATTATGGAGGTCGGGCCGGAGGTGGCTCGGGGCAGGCTTGGACCGGGCCATTTGGGGTTCGGCGCGGGCAGCCGGGAGCGTCGGCGGCGGGCCGAGGGCTTCGCCGGCGGGTGTGCGCGGCGTCCGCGGCCGCGGGCGGGCAATCTCCGGGAAACCGCCCCGCACCCACCGCGCCGGCCACACCACCAGCCGAACCCGAAATGACCCCGCCGTGGCCCGGCCAAGGCCTGCCCCGAGCCCCCTCCGGGCCATCCCCAAAATCGAACGTCCTATCAGTATCAGGTGATCGCATCCGGCCACGCGGCGTTGCGATCGAGAAGCCGCCGGCCGCCAACCCCGAGTTCGAGATCTACCACTTCTTCTTCCGCGATCCCAACGGCTACCTGCTGGAGATCCAGCGGTTCGACGACCCGCGCTGGTGACCCGACCCCACGTTTCGTACCAGGGTTCATGTTACACCAGCGGTCGTCTCCGGCACCCGCTGGGCCGTGCGCAGCGGAACGAAGTACGGCCCAGCTGCCAAAGAAGCACATGAAGACGCTAACCTGAACCTGGTACGAAACGCGGGGGCAGGTCAAAGCTATGACTCAAACGACGACCCAGTCCGCCTCGTGAAGGCAACCTCTACCAACGCAAGGATCCTCCATGCCAATCGACGATGAATCGGCGCTGAGGCGGACTCCGGACGACTCGGGCTCTGGGAGCAGGGATACGGGGCCGCTGGTCGACAGGATAAGGCGACTCGTCACCACCCAGCCGTACGCAGTGCTCTGCACGCAGGGCGACGATCAGGCGTACGGATCGCTCGTGGCATTCGCATTCTCCGAAGACTTGCGGACGGCCGTCTTCTCCACACCGATCGCAACGAGGAAGTATCGGCTTCTGTCCGAGCACGATCGGGTCGCGCTGGTTGTGGACAACCGGCCGGAGTGGCCGAACGACATGATGCGCGTGAAGGCGATCACGGCGACCGGGCGTGCGCGAGAGATCACGGCGGGCCCGCTTCTCGACCGGTGTTCGAGACTGCTCGTCGCCCGCCATCCCCACCTCCGATCCTTCGTGGCCGCGGACTCGTCTGCGCTGTTCCAGATAGAGATCACCCGCTTCCTTCACGTGTCCCGCTTCCAGGAGGTCAACCAGTGGGTGCCGGACAACCCTTCATAGTCCCGCTGGCGGAGGCGGGGCGTTACGAACAAGGCCTGGTCGGGGGCAAGGCCCGCACGCTGGGCCGCCTGCTCGAGGCCGGCTACCGGGTTCCCAATGGTTTCTGTATCAGTGTGCGCGCCTATGAGCGGTTCGTGGAGTCGGCCGAGCTGGCAGCGAAGATTCAGATGGAGCTGGGACGGAAGCGCTTTTCCGCCATGCGCTGGGAGGAGATCTGGGACGCCGCCTTGCGCATCCGGTCCTCGTTCCTGGCCGCCCCGATACCCGACGATATCGCCGAACCGATACGGGAGCGCTATCGGCGAATCACCGCGAGGGCCTTGGCAGTCCGCTCCTCGGCGCCGGGTGAAGACGGAGCCAGCCGGTCGCACGCCGGGCTCCACGAATCGCTCGTTGGGGTCAAGGACGAACAGGGGCTGCTCGACGCCGTGCGGATCGTCTGGGCGTCGCTCTGGTCCGACGCGGCGCTGCTCTACCGGCAGGAGCTGGGGATGGACGTGTCTCGCAGCCGCATGGCGGTCGTGGTTCAGGAGTTCGTGGCGGCGGACCTGTCCGGAGTCGGCTTCGGCATCGACCCCCGATATCCGGACCGCGATCGCGAGGTGGTGGAGGCGGTTCCTGGGCGGTGCGAGGACCTGGTGAGCGGTGCGGTGGATCCCGACCGATGGATCATGAAACGGTCGACGGGAGAGATCGTCGAGTGGACTGCGGGCCGGCGCGGCGGTGACCAGGCAACGCCACTCCTCGCGCGCGACGATCTGGAGTTGCTCCACCAGACCTTGCGCAGCGTCGAAACGCTCCTTGAATGCCCCCCCGACGTGGAATGGACCGGCAAGTCCGCGAGCCTGACGCTGCTGCAGGCTCGCCCCGTGACCGGGGCGATCGAGAATGATGACGATGAGAGGTCATGGTATCTGTCGCTACGACCCGGCACGGCGCGCCTGAAGGAGCTCTGCGCGCGCGTGACCAAGGAGCTCATCCCGGAGCTCGAAGCAGAGGCCTCACGCTTCGCGGCCGATGACATCGGACGCCTCTCCGACGCGGCGCTCGCCGACGCGATCGAAGCCCGTTTCGAATCGCTCACGCGCTGGCAAGCCATCTACCGCGATGAGTTCATCCCTTTCGCGCACGGCGCCCGGCGTCTGGGCCTGTACTACAACGACGCGATACGCCCTGACGACCCGTACGAGTTCGTCGGGCTCCTCAAGAGCCAACCGATGCTCGCCTCCGAGCGCAACGCCGCCCAGGCGCGGCTGGCAGACATCGTGAGAAAGGACGACGCGCTCGCGGAGTCGCTCGCCGGGTTGGTGACGTCGGGCGTGGTCCGGACGCGGGAGGACTGGCGGCAGCAGGCGCCGTCCCTGTACGGCGCGCCCGAGGCGAGAGAGTTCTGTCGGGGTTTCGACGCGTTTGTCGAGCGCTATCTGAACATCGTGTTCGGTGACGAGTCTCTGGACGACCGCCCCGACCTTGCGCTCAGGGTGGTTCTGGAATCGGCCCGCGGGGATGAACGCGCGCCGAGCGTCGATGACGTGCCCGCGGCTCTCCTGGAACAGCGACTGCTCGATGCGGTTGGTCCGGATCGACGGGAGGAGGCGCTCGACGTTCTTCGGATCGCGCGCCTGAGCTGGAAGCTTCGGGACGATGACAATATTCTCATGGGCCGGCTGCAGAACCAGCTCCAACATGCGCTGATGGTCGCCGTGGAGCGGCTCCAGCGCGCCGGCCGGCTCGACGTTGAGGCGAGGGTCGGCCCGGCCGCGTCGAGCGCCGTGATCGATGCCCTCCGCGCCCCGGCAGCGGGAAAGGTCGCGCTGCCGGAGGCGCCTCAGGCGTCCGACGGGTCGGCGGCGCCGCACCCGGGCGAGTCGCCCCGGCAGATGATCGGCCAGCCGGCGGCACCCGGTTGGGCAACCGGTGTCGTCCGTATCGTGCGCGAGGCCGCGGACTTGGCGCGCTTTCACAGCGGTGAAGTGATGGTCTGCGACGCGATCCAGCCGACGATGACGCACCTGGTGCCTCTCGCCACTGCGATTGTCGAGCGTCGCGGCGGCATGCTGATCCACGGTGCCATCATCGCTCGCGAACTGGGCGTACCGTGCGTGAATGGCGTGGCCGAGGCCACGGAGCTGTTGCACGAAGGCGAACTGGTCACGGTGGATGGCTACCTGGGCATCGTGACCGTCGGTCCCCCGGAGTTCGATCTGGAACGTGGGAGCGCCGGCTAGGTCCTCGCCCGGCGTCACCCGGAAATCGCGTTGGTGCAGACTTTTCGAGGCGAGAGTGGCCGCGGCCTGCGGACCCGGGCCGCATCCACCGACGGCCGCGAGACCGATCCCCGCCAGTCGCCCGCCGCGCGGACGGCCCGCCGCCGCTGGGCGGCCCTGATCAAACGCATCTGGCAGGTCGATCCCCTGATCCGCACGCGCTGCGGCGGCCACATGAAGATCATCAGCCTCATCAACCCCTGGCAGCGGGACGTCATCGACCGGATCCTCACCCACGGCGGGCTCTCGTCAGGGGCCCCGCCTTCCGACGCCCGGGTGCCGCCCGTGGCGCCGATCCGCCAGCTCACCTGCGTCCGCGACCTCGAGTTCGCCGACGACCCCGCACGCGCCGAGCCCGTCTGGTCGGCCGACTGACGGTCAGCCCCGACCTCGGATTCCCGCGACGCGCGGGTCGAGCGCGGTCGGTGCGGGGGGGTTCGGGGAGATGGCCCGCCGGCGGCCGCGCCCGCCGCTCCGACCCGCCGGCGAAGCTCTCGGCCTGACTCTGACGCCCCCAACATCCCGAGCCGAGCCCGAAAGGACCCGGCGAGGCCCCCCCGCGAACCATCCGGCCCCACCCCCGAAATCATTCGTCCTATCGGCGAATCCAGGTCGTCGACGGGCGTAAGCGCGGGGTGGCGACGCTCGGTAATGATGGGGAGGGCCCGCGCACCGAGCTACCGTGCCTTCGAGATCCTTGTTTTGCGAGGAGAACCTTAGGTTAAGGCGGTGCCTAGACGTACCATTCGATCATCGGCGGAGGTGGAACGCATCGTCGACGACAGCACCGGCCGTACGGTGAGTCGGTAGGAGGAGACAAACGGATGAACAGCCCAACCCGGACCATGCTCTTGGCACTCGGCTTGCTTTCGATCGGTGGCGCAGGCCTCTGGCCGGCGCGGGCCGGCTACGGTTCCGATCACGGCGACACCCCGATGCTCATCGGCGCAGGCCGTCACGATGGGCGGATCTCGGACCTGTACGCGTTCACGCGTGGCGATTATCTCGTGCTGATCGTCTGCCTGGATCCGACCATTCCGCCGGAAGCGCAACAGTACCAGTTCGCGTCTGACCTGCGGGTCAGGATCTTGATCGACAACGACAGCGAGGTTGTCTTCGACGACCCGGATGACCTGATGATCTTTGGTGGCACGATCACGGAGCCACACAGGATCCAGCAGGACGTCACGCTCCGCGTCGCGTTTGACGAGAGCGGCGCGCCGGCCCTTCACACCTCGGGGATTTCCGGTCCCGACTGCCAGCAGATCCTTCTGTTCACAGGGCTGCGGGATGACCCCTTCATCCGGGGACCCCGCATCGGGCATAACATCGCGGCCATCGTGATCGAGCTGCCGCTGGACCTCGTGCTCGGCGGGCAGGATACGCTGCTCATCTGGGCCACGTCGGCCGTCGACGACCTCAGCGGGCCCTTTCAGGACATAGCCGGGCGGGCGCTGCGGTCGCAGTTTCCCGAAAACATGGTGATGAACTCGATGGGGCCGAAGCGGCACGAAGCGGTCATGGGCGTGCCCCCCGATGTCATGATCTATAACACGCTGTGGAACGCCGAGTTTCCCAACGGGCGCGATCTGGTCGATGACATCGTGGACCTGGTCGGCGACCCGCGCGTGCTGGAGTCCGACTTCCCGTTCCCGGACGAGAACGACGTCCCGTTTCTCGACGACTTCCCGTACCTGGCGCCGCCGCACCCGGCACCGTGACGCCGCGTGCCGTGCCGAACTACACGGTCACGGCCGCTGGCTTGTCCTCGGGACGCAGGCGCTGCAGCAGCCCCGTGAGGATCGAGGCGCCCTGGAGGTACGACGCCGGCGGTCAGTAATAGATCGTCTTGGCCCGCAGGCCGCGGGTCTTGTTCGAATACCAGCCGAAGTAGCGGACCAGGTGCTTGCGGGGTTCGGGGATGTGCTGGGTGAGCTCGGCGATGAAGTCCAGGGGGTCGAAGACCTGGAAGTTGCGGGCCACGCCGCCGAAGAGGTCGGGGCTGGCGGGATTGGGGAAGCGGTGCGGGGCGTTCTTCTCGGCGAGGTAGATCACCTTTCCCTCAGCGGTGAGGCGAATGAGGCGTTGGAGGCTGAAGGGGCATCGCAGCATGTATTGGGCCAGACGCTCCCGGCCGGCGCCGTCGTCAGGTCCGAGCCTCACCGCGAAGTTCACGTCGAAGCCGGAGTGTTGCCAGCCGAGCATCTGGGTGACGAGCGCCTGGTCGATCTTGCCGCGCATCAGAAGCAGGTCGAAGACCTTCTTTTGCCAGAGCCTCTCGAACGGTTGGGGGTCGAGCTCCGGCAGCGGAATGAACGTGCCGTCGGGGGCAAAGGCCCCGTCGGTGGTCAGGGCATGGATATGGGGATGAAAATGGACGAGCTGACCGAAGGTATGGATGCCCGCCACCATGCCCGGACAGACGTCGCGCCGATCCAGCACCGCGCGGGAGACCTCCAGGACCGTCTGCCAGGCGAGACGAGGAAGCTCGCCCAGCAGCCTCCGGTCGTAGCGGAAGAAGATCCGCAGACGCTTGGG
>JBDHDN010000162.1:0-8238 GCA_039591485.1 Gemmatimonadota bacterium | reverse complement strand
GGCGAAGACCTGCCCAAGGGCTGCCGCCACCAGCTCGTGCTGCTCCGGTGGAACCCAGTCAAAGAGGCTGGTCCCAACAACCTCATCCTCCGAGTGCGGTCCCAGCCTACTGTTGGAGAACAGGATCTCACCGTTGGCGCGGACGACGAAGACGGGATCGCGTGGTGGGACGTCATCGGGTGATTGTGTGCCGGCCTCGGGGGACGGCTGCGAATCCTCTGCCGGCGGTCGCAGGGGACCGGCAAGTGTCGGGCGCTCATTCGGTCTTCGCTCGTGGCCGGTCGGGCGTGACGCGGTCGGCGCCGGGGCGTCCGACTGCCCCTCGCCCATCATCCGGACGGACAATGGCCGACTGGCGCGCTCGCCGAGTGGATCACTCATGCTCGGCGCGAGATCTCGTCCTCCACTACCGGGGTGCTCGTCCAACACGAATCGCCGACCGTATGCGCGGGTTCTCGAGTGTGCGCCTCAATCACTGTAAACCCCTAAGGAGCAAGAAGTTTGCCCAGTTGCAGCGCAGCGCTGCAGAGGTCTGCGGGCCGGCCACCGTAAGCCCATGGCGCGTAGACGGTTGAAGCAGATGCGCGGCCCGACAGGAACCCGTGCCCGGGCGCCGGGTACGGCGTAATATCGTAGAGTCCGTTCCAGCGAACCGCCAGAGCCGTGGTGTCTTCCGCCCGCGAGGCTGGCAGCCGTGTCAGCCATCTTTCTTGATCCGGAGAGCAACATGAGGCTATCGGCCGCACTCCGATGGACTGACGGGCCCCGACCGCGCGTCGCATCCGTTCTCCTGCTCGTAGGCGTCGTGGGCTGTGGCGACACCGCCGAACCGGTAACGGTAGAACCGATCACGGCGGCGGCGCTCATGGCGCACGTCAGTTATCTGGCGGACGACAGTCTCTATGGGCGCGGAGCCGGCTGGGAAGATGAACTGACAGCGGCCGAGTACGTGAGCGGCCAGTTCGCCGACGCCGGCCTTGCGCCCGGTGCGGACGAATACCTCCAGACCTTCTGGATCGGTGAGCAGCAGCCGCGTTCCGGATCGGTCTCGGCGAGTACCACATCCCAGGATCCGATCCGACCCGGCCGCCCGTGGTCGCAGAATGTCATCGGACTCCTCGCCGGCTCAGGTTCGCTTGCCGACGAGTGGGTGGTCGTCGGAGCGCACTACGATCACGTTGGATGGGGACTGGCGCCGGACAACTCCCTCGTGATCTACAACGGGGCTGACGACAACGCGTCGGGCACCGCTGTGCTCATCGAGGTGGCCCAGTACCTCAGCGCGCTTTACGCTAGCGGGGGGGAGGACAATCGGCGCTCGCTGATGTTCATAGCATTTGGCGCCGAGGAGATCGGGCTCGAAGGGTCGCGCTGGTTGTGTGACAACCCCACCGTCCCGCTCGAGCACGTGGCCGCGATGGTCAATCTCGACATGGTGGGCCGACTCCGGAACGACTTCCTCACCGTCGGCGCTGCGTCGTCGGCGGCTTGGTGGCCGGAGCTGATCGGCGATGCCAACTTCGATGGCCTCACGCTCAACCTCGACGACAGATATCTCGGCGGCAGCGACCACTACTGCTTCATCGTTGCTGGCAGGCCGGCAGTGCACTTCTTCACCGGCCTCCATGCGGAGTATCACACGCCGCTTGACGATCCCCCGCTGCTCAACCAGGAGGGCATGCTGGACATCGCCGAGCTCACGGTGCGGGTGGTACGGGATCTTGCGACCCGCAGCAGCCTGCCCGTGGGTCAGCACTAGGACGGGCATCCGCGACGGGATTTGTCCCGTCTTTTTTGGGCCGAGGCGCATTCACGTCTGTTTCACGCTGGATTCACCCGCTCGATGCCATGATACTGATGGCGGCGCGTGCCGCCAAAGGAGCGGGGATCATGAGACGCCTTGTATTGGCCGGCCTTGGCCTCGTTGTGCTGACCGCCGCCGGTGCGTCCGCGCAAGACCGCCCGCTGGACGAAACGCTCGCCTACGTGAACGGTGCCCTCGAGCAACACTCGTACGTCGATCACGACGGACAGCCAACGGTGTCCCAGGTCAAGCTCGAGAAGGGGATGTTGGTCGTCGAGATCACGAAGACGAAATCGGGTAACAAGTTCACCAATGTGTACGAGGTTGGGCTCGCGGATCTCGACATCACCCGGGTGAAGGCGAACAATCGCGGTGGGTTCACTGCTATCTCTCTCGGCGCCAAGGGCGACGTGGGCGTCCGGCTGGTCTGCACGATGGCAAATGGAATCGTGCACGGCTGGGATCTGCCCGATACGAAGGATATCTCCGTCGAGCTGGCGCCAGATGTGCCGGAGGTGCGTGACCTGACCCGAGCGCTGATGGACCTGATCGCGCAGGCGCGGAAAGACGCGAGGTACGCACCGGCCTGAGACCAGCGTCTGAGGGCGGAGCGATCCTGGCATGACGCGGTTGAGGCCGCAGACCCGGTCGCGACTGCCGGGTGCGGAGCATCGCCGGAGGGTTGGGTGGGGCTGCCGTGCCGCGCTTGCCTTCCCAGTGTGATCCAGTACTTTCGCCCTTCATGACCGGACCACGCCGAGCTGATCGCTGCAGGTGGCGTCGCAAGGGCGATGGCGGGAGCCACATGACCATCGGGAGTGAGAAGGCTCGCGGAAGGCGCCCCCGGTTTCTGAGAGCGCTGCCGGCGCGGTACGCGTTGGGCGGTCTCACCGTATCGGCCCACGGAGGCACGCTCGGCGTGCCGAGGGAAGAGGAGAGGACGCATGGCCGAGTTCGTCTACCAGGATCCATTCCCCGTCGGAGCTGACACCGCACAATACCGTCTGCTGAGCGACGAGTACGTCGCGGTTGGGGAGTTCGAAGGTGCGGAGGTACTCAAGGTCGATCCTGCGGGATTGACCGTGCTCGCCCGCGAGGCGCTGCGGGACGCCTCGTTTCTCCTGCGGACGAAGCACCTTCAGCAAGTGGCCGCGATCTTGGACGATCCCGAGGCGAGCGACAACGATCGCGGCGTCGCGCTCGCGATGCTGCGGAACGCCGAGGTGTCGGCGAATCTGGTGCTCCCGTTCTGCCAGGACACGGGAACCGCGACGGTCGTCGCGAAGAAGGGTCAGCGAGTGTGGACGGGCGGGGGCGATGCCGAGGCGCTCTCACGCGGGATCTACGAGACTTACCAGAAGGAGAATCTGCGGTATTCGCAGACCATCCCGCTCACGGTCTACGAGGAGAGGAACTCCGGCACCAATCTTCCTGCCCAGATCGACATCCTTGCAACGGATGGCATGGAGTACCAGTTCCTCTTCATTGCCAAAGGAGGCGGGTCGGCGAACAAGACCTACCTGTTCCAGGAAACGAAGGCCCTGCTCAATCCGGATCGGCTCGTTCCCTTCCTTTCAGAGAAGATGAAGACGCTCGGCACGGCCGCCTGCCCGCCCTACCACCTCGCCTTCGTGATCGGCGGGACGTCGGCGGAGGCGACCCTCAAGACCGTGAAGCTGGCGACGACAGGATACCTCGACGGACTCCCGACAGCGGGTGATGAGGCAGGGCGCGCGTTCCGCGATGTGGACCTCGAGGCACAGCTGCTCGCCGCCGCTCAGCAGACGGGCATCGGGGCACAGTTCGGCGGCAAGTACTTCGCGCTGGACGTTCGGGTCATCCGGCTGCCGCGTCACGGCGCATCCTGTCCCATCGGCATGGGTGTATCGTGCTCGGCGCACAGGAATGTGAAGGCCAGAATCACCCGCGAGGGCATCTTCGTCGAGCAACTCGAGCGCGAGCCGGGACGCTTCATCCCCGAGCGATACCGCGGTCGTGACGACCGCGGCGTGGTAAGAGTCGACCTGAACCGTCCGATGGCCGACGTGCTCGCCGAGCTCAGTAGGCACCCCGTCAAGACGCGCTTGGCACTCACGGGAACGCTCGTCGTGGCACGGGACATCGCGCACGCCAAGATCAAGGAACGTCTCGACCGCGGTGAGGCGATGCCACAGTATCTCAAGGACCACCCGGTGTACTACGCGGGACCGGCGAAGACGCCCGACGGCAAGCCATCCGGATCATTTGGACCGACGACCGCCGGTCGGATGGACTCGTACGTCGACCAGTTCCAGTCGCTGGGCGGCTCTCTCGTCATGATCGCGAAAGGCAACCGCAGCCGAGAGGTCACGGAGGCGTGCCGAACACACGGCGGCTTCTATCTCGGATCCATCGGTGGTCCGGCCGCCGTGCTCGCCGACGAACACATCAAGAAGGTCGAGTTGCTCGAGTACCCTGAGTTGGGTATGGAGGCCATCTACCGGATCGAGGTCGAGGGTTTTCCAGCATTCATCCTCGTGGACGACAAAGGGAACGACTTCTTCGCCGACCTCGCGTGAGCGTCAGGGGGGGGCGGGGTGAGCCGACCCCTCCGAGTGTGCGAGGCCCGGAGCGCGACGATCCGGCTCGCAGGGCCTGTGCTGGCAGGGCCAATTCCGACTTCACGCTTTCTTCACGCATGCCGCGGTACCATGTGGGGCGGGAGGAGTCGGTGCCACACGACAGTCGCTGTGCCGTTCCGGGTCGCGTACCCGAGCCGGGTGCTCTGCGCCAACGTATTCGGAAGCTCGAGGAGGAGTTGCGGGAGCACGACCTCGAGGAGGGGTACGAGTGGCCGTGCTCCGAACAGTCCGAGCAAGAGCAGTCACGCGAGCCCGAGGACGACTGAACGCTCTGGCACGACCCCGCTCACGCCGTCTGTCCCGCGCGTCCCCCGTCTCACGGGCGGCGCCCGGTCTCACCCCACCCCGACTCGGGGATCGCCATGAATCTCAACGTCAAGGCTCTCGCGGCCACCGGTGCCGTGCTCGTCGGCGGGACGCTACTCCTGGTGGCGACCGGCAATATCGTCTTCTCCGGGTACGGCGACGCGCTGCTCGAGCTGGCGGCGTCGTTGTATCCGGGGTATGCCGGCCCCGGCAGGGCAAGCTCGATCATCATCGTCTCGCTCTATGGTGCTTTGGACGGTGCCGTGGCTGGTGCGCTCGTTGCTCTGGTCTACAACGCGGTCGTCCATCACGGGCTGCCAAAGGGTGAGCGCTTCTCGGCCTGAAAACCGTGATCCCCGGTGGCGCTGCCGGGTGCGCGTAGGGTGGCCACCGATGTAGCCTTCGGGTGTCACTCGATTACGCGTACACCGGGGGTCCTCGATGCTGGAATCCATCCGTCAGTTCTTCGAGAGGAATCTGGCTCCGGCGACGGAGGATGCATCGACCGCGGAGGTGCCCGACGGCAGGCGCCTGGCGCTGGCCGCGTGCGCCCTGATGTTGGAGCTCGCCCACGCCGACGACGAGTTCTCAGACTCCGAGCGGCAGCACATCGAGGATACCCTGGTCCGCCACTTCGCGCTCGATACCGGCGCGGCACGGGAACTCATGACGCTCGCCGATGAGGAGCGGAAGCGCTCGGTGGACCTGTATCAGTTCACGTCGCTCATCACGCAGAGCTATGACGAGGGGCAGCGCATGGTGCTTGCCGAAGTCCTGTGGCGGCTGGTGTACGCGGACGGCGAGCTCGCCGCGCACGAGTCGTACCTGCTCCGCAAGCTCTCGACCCTGTTGGACCTTCGGCCGGGCTACCTCGCAGAAGCACGGAAGCGCGCCCTTCGATCTTCCCCCGGGGCAGATGGCTGATCTGGATCGGCGTTTCGTCGAACACGTTCGAGCGGCCGCGCTGTTCCCGGAGCCTGGGCGGGCATTGGTTGCCGTCAGCGGTGGGGTCGACTCGGTTGCGCTGCTCGATCTCCTCGTGACGGCACAGCACGCCCTGCGGCTGGAACTCCTCGTCGCCCACGTGAACCACGGCATCCGCTCCGACAGTGCCACCGTGCAGCAACACGTGATGGCGTTGGCCGAACGATTCGGGTTGCCGTGCCAGGTGAAGCGGCTCACGCTGGGGGCCGATGCGTCGGAGACGACAGCGCGGCGAGCGAGATACGACGGGCTGCGCGCCATTCAGCGCGAGACGGGTGCCCGCTATCTGCTCACCGCGCACCACGCTGATGACCAAGCGGAGACGGTGCTGTACCGTGTGCTGCGGGGCTCGGGCGTCGCCGGGCTCGCCGGGATCGCGCCCATCGGACCGGCCGGGCTCGTCCGTCCGCTCCTGCCCTTTACTCGCAGCGAGATCGAGGACTGGGTGCGCGCACGCCACCTGCCATACGATGACGATCCGTCCAATCGGAATCCCCGACACGATCGTTCATGGCTGCGATCGGAACTGCTCCCGCAGCTGCGGGCCCGCTTCGGCGGGGGTGTTGATGCGCGGCTGCTGGCGCTCGGGGCGGACGCGGCGCGGAATCGCCATGCCTGGCGTGAGGTCCTCTCGGCCGTACCGGAGTTAGTGCTCGCACGGACACCCGGGTCAATCGAGGTTGCCCGTCCCTTCCTCAAGCGGTATCATAAAGTGTTGTCACAAGCACTCTTGCGCGCTTCGGCACGGGAAGTCGGGTGCCGTCTCGGCCATGGCAGCGCAACCCGCCTCTGCCGCTTCGCCCTTGAGGGAAGAAGTGGCGGTATGCTGGAGCTCGGAGACGGTTGGATCGCGGAACTGGTGTTCGACCGACTTCACATCCGTCGGCGGGATCGGCATGAGGTTGCCCTCCCAACGCTGCGGCTGAAGGAGGGTGACGGTCATTCGGAGTTCGGCTCCTGGTCGTTCACCTGGTGTTCGGCCCCTGCAGGTATCGTGCGTCGCGAGGGTGCGGCCACGTGGATCGAGCTGGGTGAGCTGCACGTGCGAGGGTGGCGGCGTGGAGACCGGATCGCTCCGCTCGGTGGTGTGGGCAGCCGCAAGGTGCGCCGCGTGCTGATGGAGGCGCGAGTTCCGGTCGCTGAACGCGAGCGGTACCCGTTGGTCGTGCGCGGCGATGACGTCGTGTGGATTCCAAGCGTGTGTCGGTCCGCCGTTGCCGTCCCGGAGCCGGGAAGCACTGCGATTTTGCTGGAGGCCGAGCGCCGCGCTTGACGAGCGGAACTCCAGGCAGCGGGGTGAATATTAGGGGGCGGCAGGACGGGCCGGACGGGACAGCGCACTCGTGGGAGAAGCGAAGAACTAGATGGCTGACAAGACACCGCTCAACAACAAGTTCAATTGGGCTGGCCTGAGCCGGAACCTCGCGTTCTGGTTGATCATCATCCTCATCCCGATCGTCTTCTACCAATTGATCGGGGGGGCACGCGAATCGGCTGAGGAGATCTCGTACACGAGCTTCCAGAACTACCTCGAGCGCGACATGATCGCCGAGGTCGAAGTGACCAGCGGGAAGTTCGTGGAGGGCGAATTTAAGCGTCCGGTGACGGTGAACGGGCGTGAGATCGAGCGGTTCTCGGTCATCCTCCCCATTCAGGATTCCGAGCTGTTCCTTCAGCGGCTGGAGGAGCGCAACGTGCCGATCTCGGCCAAGGAGCCGAAGACCGGGTTCGGCACCCTCCTCATCAATCTGCTACCGTGGTTCATCCTCATTGGGTTGTGGGTGTTCTTCTTCCGTCAGGTGCAGCAGGGCGAGAACCGGGCCTTCGCGTTTGGGAAATCGAAGGCCAAGCTGCTCACCGGCGACACGCCGAAGGTCACGTTTCAGGACGTGGCCGGCTGCGACGAGGCGAAAGTCGAGCTCGAGGAGATCATCGAGTTCCTACGCGATCCGCAACGGTTCCAGCGGCTGGGTGGGCGACTGCCCAAGGGTGTGCTGCTGGTGGGTCCGCCTGGTACGGGTAAGACCCTCCTTGCCCGGGCCGTCGCCGGTGAGGCTGGGAGGCCGTTCTTCTCGATGTCGGGGTCGGACTTCGTCGAGATGTTCGTCGGGGTGGGCGCGTCCCGCGTTCGCGATCTGTTCGAGCAGGGGAAGGCTCACGCGCCGTGCCTGATCTTCATCGACGAGATCGACGCCGTCGGGCGACATCGGGGAGCCGGACTCGGCGGCGGCCACGACGAGCGGGAGCAGACGCTCAACCAGCTGCTGGTCGAGATGGACGGGTTCGAGTCGAACGAAGGCGTGATTCTGATTGCGGCCACGAACCGGCCCGATGTACTGGATCCGGCGCTCCTCCGCCCGGGGCGGTTCGACCGGCAGATCGTCGTGGACATGCCCGACGTGCGTGGTCGCGAGATGATCCTCAAGGTGCACGCCCGCAAGATCCCCTTGTCGGACGACGTGCGGCTCGAGGTGATTGCCCGGGCGACGCCGGGGCTGGCGGGGGCCGACCTCGCCAACATCG
>JBDHDN010000161.1:0-15738 GCA_039591485.1 Gemmatimonadota bacterium | reverse complement strand
CGGCGGTTCGAACGCTGCGACCGGGCTTCCAGCTCGAGTTGCGACGGGGCAGGCTGTGCGCGCGGCTGCAGTGGCGGCCCGACCGTATCGGAGAGGGCCTTCGGTTCCGTACGCTCGGCAAAGAGGCTCCGCTCCAATTCGTCCGGCGGCTCGATCTCGAGCTCGTCGCGCAGCCGGTCGCGGTACCGGCGGAACTCGGCGCGGGCGCCGGACCGGTCGCCGCTCGCGAGCAACAGCTCGACCACGCGCGCCGCAGCCCGCTCGTCGTAGGGTAGGAGCTCGGCGGCACGGCGGGCCCAGTGCAGCGCACCGCCCACCGCTCCTGCCGCCGAGTCCCGCTCGGCAAGCGCCGTCGCGGCTTCGGCGGCGCGGTTCCTGAGCCGGGTGCGCTGTTCATCGAGCCAGCGCTCGAACTCCGACGCACCCGGCAGGTAGAAGCCCTCGAGCAGGTCGCCGCGGTACAGCGACAACGCCTCCTCGAGGTCGCCTGCCGCGAGCGCCTCCTCGAAGCGCGTCGCGTCGCACCAGATCCCGATCGGATCGACGGCGACCAGCTCCTGACCCCCGGCATCCACCAAGCCGTTGCCGAGCGAGCGGCGCAACACGTAGAGGGCCTGACTCAGCGCCCGGCGCGCGCGATCCTGCGGGAGATCCGGCCAGAACAGCCCCAGCAGCGTGTCGCGCCGCACGGGTCCGAGGGGGGCGCGGAGCCGAAGGTACACCAAAAGCCCCAGACGCTTCGGCTGCCGCAGCAGCAGCTTCAGACTGGCGCCGTCAGTGTCCGTTCTCAGGTCGAGCGTGCCCAGCAACCTGACTCGGACCACGTCCAACTCCCTGTGTCACCGGCGGGGTGATAACTGGATGATGCCTGACTGACACCGTTGGGGCATTCTACCGCTCGAGTCGGCAGCACACCGCCATCCGGGCAGATGATATGCCGCGTTCGGGTCAATGGCAGCACCGGCACTCCGTATTCGTGGCCCTCCGGCTCGGCTTTCCGGAATCCGGCGGACTGGTTCCGGCTCGATCGCTGGGTGACTGGAGCGGGTGCACCGCTCCCGTACGGAGGAGGGCACGATGTACGCATGCTTCCGCGCGCAAGATGCTCGTCGCCGGCCGTGGTATCCAGGTAGGCCGCGATTCAGATGCGGTGGTCGTCCCGGAGGTGATTCGGTGCCGCTTCGAGTGATCTCGCTCATGCTCACCCTCGCGGTCACGCTCGCAGGCTGTGCTGACGGCCCAACGGCAGCGCCGGACGTGACCGCGCCGAGCCTCAAGAAGGGCGGTGGCGGAAACGGTGGTGGGGGCGACGACACCGGCCTGGCAGTAACCCTCACGGGCACCTTGAGCGGTACCGAACAGACCGTGAGCGGCCGAAACGACGCGCGGACGCTCGCCGTCAAAGGTGACTACGTGCTGACGCTGGCGGTCGATCTCGAGACCCTCGAGTGCGGGGACCTCAAAGGCAGAATCCCGGACGAGCCTGGACTCGTGGCGTTCGTGCAGGAACACACGCCGGCTGTCGGGGCACTCGACATCGGCTACGACAAGACCGCGCCGGATCCGGGCCGGGTGGACAGCTGGACGACGACGATCGACGGCTTCGACTACAAGGTGCAGTTCTTCCGCTGGGCGACCAGCGAGCTCACCGAAGGTGCCGACGGCACGGTCGTGCAGTATCGCGGCGGCTCGATCGAGGTGTTCAAGAAGCAGGGGGGCAAGTACGTGAGCCGAGAGCAGTGCTTCGATGGGGACGTCGTCACCTACACCTTGACGGTCAGGTAGTCCCCATGTCGAGTCCGAACCGCTCGGCCCGGGCGCTGACAGTCCTCTTCATCTGGAGCGCCGCATGGTGGGCATGTGGCAGCGAGCTGGGCACGGGCCCCGATCCCGACCCCGATCCCGACCCCGACCCGACCGTGGCGTCAGTCACGATCACGCCGGCCACGGCGCTGCTCGCAGCCGCCGGCGGGACGCAACAGTTCACCGCCACCGCGCGCGACGCCGATGGAGCCACGATCTCCGGCAAGACGTTCTCCTGGCGGTCGTCCGCCCAGAGCGTCGCAACGGTCAACAGCTCGGGCCTCGCAACCGCCGTGGCGGACGGGTCGGCCACCATCACCGCGACGGTCGACGGCGTTTCCGGTACGGCCGCCGTGACGGTGGAGCTCGCACCGTCCACGGGCGGGCTCCGGTTCATCGTCTCCACGCTCGGGCGGAACCTCGATCCGGACGGCTACACGCTCACCGTCGTGGACCTGCTCACGCAGGCCGTGGCCAGCCTCGACACCGTGGTCGTGGGCGATCTCGATCCGGGCACCTATTCCGCGAGCATCGAGGGACTCGCCGCCAACTGCTATCGCTTCTCCAACCAGGCGGCACAGGGGACGGTGGAGGCGGGGGACACCGTCGACGTCACGCTCGGCGTGGAGTGTCTCGACTTCCCGAACACGATCGCGCTCACGTACGAGAGGAGGAGCTTTGCGTTTCCCAACGTGCGGATCGCGGGACAGCCGCCAGCGGGCGGGGAGCCCGAGGATCTCACGTTCAGCCCGGCAATCGATGAGAGCCCGGATTGGTCGCCGGACGGCTCGATGCTCGCGTTCAGCCGGGACGACGTGATCTTCATCGTGAATGCGGACGGCACGGGGCTGCGGTCGTTCGCGGACCGGGGTCCAAGTGCAGGGCGGGGCAGCAAGCCCACCTGGTCGCCGGACGGGACGAAGATCGCCTACGATAACGAAAGCAACATCTACGTGATCGAGGTGGACGGCACCGGTCCCCAGGTGGACCTGGGCGCCGGCTACTGGCCGGCGTGGTCACCCGACGGTGCCAAGATCGCCTTCGAGTTTTACGATCCGGCCGTCGCCGAGCCCGAGATCTTCGTCATGAACGCCGACGGAACCGGGCGTGACAACCTGACGCAGCATCCATCGATGCTCGATCGGGAACCGAGTTGGTCGCCCGACGGGTCGCACATCGTGTTCCGCCGGGGAGATCGGGGGGATCCGAACGGGTACGAGTTGTTCGTGATGGATGCCGACGGCGGGAATCAGGCGAAGCTGCTGTCAGTTGCGGGACCGCAGCTCGCTCCCCTGTGGCTGCCGGACAACCGGATTCTGTACTGCTCCGCCGACGCAAATGCGTCCGTAGCGGGCTTCCGGATCTGGGAGCTCGATCTGAATGCCGGAGGGACGACGACACAGCTGACCAGCGATACCGAGCACGGTCATTGCGAGCCGGCGTGGCGCCCGATGCCGTGAGGGGCTGTTGAGCGGCCGCCACGGTTGAGGGGCAGGAATCAAGAGGATAGGGGGATCGTTGGAGCGTTGCATCGGACAGGCTCCAACGGTTCCCTCATCCTGCCTCGGCGAGTCGGTCGCCGGTTCCTCGCCTGTCCGCCCGCCTAGTCCCCCGTCTCCAGCACCCCGCCGTCCAGCAGCTTGTCGAGCTTGACGCGGTCGATCCGCGTGGCACGGCCGATCCGCACAATGGGGAGCTTGTCGCCCGCGATCATCCGCCGCACGGTGCCCACCGCCACGCCCATGTAGCGCGCCGCCTCGGCCACGGTCATGAGCCGCGGGGTGATGACTGAATCCGACCGAGTCTCTTCGGATTCGCTGCCCGATTCCATGGTCTTCGCTTCCGGCAAGGTGGCAAGTCGTTGGACGGGGCTAACATAGGGAATCAACCGAGCACCGTCAATGGCCATGATGCTATCTGGAGGTTATGTGATCTCCTTGACATTGTTCTAGCATCTTTGAGATATTTACAGAGAAACTGAGACTTTTCTAGATATCTCAAGGATATTCTATGCAACGTCAGTTCGGCTGCTTCATCTCGGCGGGGTCGTTGATTGACGGGCACCCGGAGTGGATCGTTCCGGCGGAGTTTGTGGGCCGCGCCGTCGACCACATCGCACGGACCGGCCAACCGTACCTCGCCCACCGCGATGACGACTACCGGGTCACGATCGTCGCGCGGCCGGTACCGCACGGCCGTTACGAGATGCGCGGTGCGGAGGTGCTGGAGCGGACGCCGCCCTCGTGGCGGCAGCTCTATTGGCACCGCTACGCGGACCGGCTGAGCCCGGAGGCATTCCGGGCGTGGTGTGGGTTCGCCGAGAGCGAATGGTGGGCTCCGGCCGAGTCGGCCGTTGCCGATGCCATGGTACTCGGCGGATGGCGCCGGATCGCTGCGCGTGAGGGCGTCAACCCGCTCGGAGGGTTGGAGATCCCCCGGTTTCGGGCCGAAGCGGAGAGCCCGAGTCCGGGGCGGTTGTACTGGCTGGAGGGATCGGCGTCCGCGGCCGGTCGGGTTCTCGTGGCGTCCTCGGCGCTGGCGCTGTCGTGCCTCCAGTTCTGGCTCGACGAGTTGGGGGCGGGCATCCGCGTGCAGGTTCACGAAGAGGAGGCCGCGTGATGTCGCACGTGCGGTTCGGACGCGTGGTGCTGGCGGAGCAACTCGCCTTGCGCGAGAAGGTGGTGGCGAGCAGTCTCGCGCTCGGCACCGCGATGGTGATGGTCATGATGGGGCTCGGCGCGGCGCACGCACTGGCACTCATGTTCCTCGCGCCCGTGCTCGCTCTGCCCGCGATCAGAGCGCGTGTGTTTCCCTTCGAGCGCGAGACGTTCGCCGCCTACTACGTGGCCTGGCTCTACGGCCCGCTCGGTTGGGGGGTCTACCGGAACGTCGGCTGGGCCCAAGCGCTCGGCGCGGTCGCCATCGCGGCGGTGATCGCCAGAACCGTCGTGGCGTGATGCCCGTCACGCGGATGGTGTATTGCCTGACTGCCTGACCGCCAGGCGTCGTCACCCCATCCAGAATCCCTTGCGGTGCGAGATGCCGAGCACGCCGCGGCACAGCGCGCAGAAGTAGACGTAGCGCTTCCCGAACATCCCGCTCAACTCGCGGTGGGCGATCGTGTGCAGGCGCTCCTTGCAGAACGGGCAGATGGGGTCGAGGTCGTCACGCTGCTCGAGCCGGATCATGGCTGTTCCTCGATCTGGAGACGGAAGGATGTCTCCTCTGAAGCTAGCGTGCAGCGCGCGCCAGAGAGGGCGGACCGAGGCGCGTGACCCGTCGGCCGGCACCTCTCGATTGCGAGGATGGGAGTGGTCCGCGACCGACGAGCGCTTTAGGTTGCGGGTGATCGGCCCCCGCGTGTGGAACCGGTGACGCTCCTGGGTGGGCGTGGGGGCGCTCGCACTCAACGTGGAGCAAACTGGATGCGACGAGTCGTCGGCGGCCTCATGTGCCTCATCGCAACTGGTGTGTTGGTCCAGTGCAGTGACAGCACGGGGACGGGTGAACCGGCCATTGCCCTTTCGGCAGCGTCGGTTGCCGTGACGGGCTTCGCCGGCGGGGACGATCCCGTCCCGCTCGAGATCGCGATCTCGAACGGCGGGACCGGCACCCTCACCGGCTTGGCGGCGGCGGTGGCGTACGGAACGGGGCAGCCCACCGGTTGGCTGACGGCAGGCTTGAGTCCCGACGCCGCACCTGCCGTGCTCACGTTGACCGCAACGACGGGAGCGCTCGCGGCGGGGCAGTATACGGCGACGGTGTCGGTGACGTCGGACGTCGCCACGAACAGTCCTCAGTCCGTCGACGTCGCGTTCATCGTCGCGGATCCGCAGTCGACGTGGGCCCGTCTCAGTGCGCGTGTCGGCGGATCGTGCGGGATCATGACGGTCGGCGCCGCCTACTGCTGGGGCGCGAACGAGTCCGGGCAGATCGGGGACGGCCGCACGGGCCGCAAGCTGATTCCGACGGCGGTAGTGGGAGGCCTCACGTTCGCGGAGTTGGCGGTCGGCAATGCGCATAGCTGCGGGCGGACGCCCGCCGGACGCGCCCACTGCTGGGGACTGAACGGTGCTGGGCAACTCGGCGATGGATCCACGTCCAATCGTCTGACCGCTACGGCAGTCGGGGGAAGCGAGGCGTTCATCGCGCTGGCTGCCGGCGATGCGCACTCGTGCGGCCTCACCGTGGGCGGGCAGGCGTACTGCTGGGGCTACAATGAGTTCGGGCAGCTCGGCGACGGCTCCACGGCGAACCGCCTCACGCCGACGCCCGTGACGGGCACCGTGCGCTTTTCGGCGCTCGCCGCAGGCAGCCGGCATACCTGCGGGCTCACGGCCGGCGGCGAAGCGTACTGCTGGGGCGAGAACGAGTTCGGCGCGCTGGGCGATAGCACCAGGGGCAACCGCGCCGAGCCGACGGCGGTCAGGGGCGGGCTCACGTTTCAGAGCATCTCGGCCGGCGATGGCCACACGTGCGGCATTGCCACGACGGGTGAGACGTACTGCTGGGGTCTGAACGGCAGCGGGCAGCTCGGCGACGGCACGACAGGGAACCGGCTGACGCCGACGCCCGTGACGGGGGGGCTGACCTTCACCGTGGTGGTAACGGGTGTCGGTGCCGCACATACGTGCGGTGTGGCCGCGTCGGGCGCACCGTACTGTTGGGGCTACAACGCGGACGGACAAGTCGGCGACGGTACCCTGGGCAACCGCTTGAGCCCCACGGCCGTGGCGGGGGGGCTCGTGCTTGGGAGTCTCGCCGTGGGCGGCAGCCACTCCTGTGGCGTGACCTCCGCGGGGGGCGTTGGCTATTGCTGGGGCGCCAATCCCACCGGGCAGTTGGGCGACGGCACGGTGAGCCGCCGGCTGACGCCTGTGCGCCTGTCGGACCCCTGATTGCGAGCATCGGGAGCGCGCTGCACCGTCCGCACGGCTGAGGTGGGTGGCGCACGGAGCCCCGACGGGCAGGCCGGTGCCTCATCCCGCCTTGCCGCAACCCGGTCCCAGGGACACTATCTCTCGTCCGCCTGTGCTCCGATGACCCCGACTCCATCCCGGCAGCACTGATGCCCGCAGCGGTCTCATCGTCGGCGCGCGCTTCCCTCGTCACCCGCCCTGACGGGGCTGTCCTGGTGTTGGCAGGAGACTGGCAGCTCGGAGGTGAGGTCGCCGGTGCGGCGCAAGCCCTGGCGGAGCTCGATGCCGTACCGGCTGGGGCAGTGGTGACACTCGATGCCGGAGCCGTTGGTAACTGGGATTCGGCGCTGATCGCCTACCTCATGCAGGTGGTCGATCGTGCACAGGGTCGGGGCGTCAAGCTGGACCGCCGTATCCTCCCTCCCGGGATCGGCAAGCTGCTCGACCTGGCGCTCGCGGTGCCCGAGAAGCGCGACGCCCGCCGGGCCGACACGATGCCGCCGTTCATGGAACGCGTTGGGCAGACCGCGCAGCAGCTGTCCGGCGAGATCGGCGGGCTGATCGGATTTCTCGGTGAGGTCACGCTCGCCCTGGGTCGCTTCGTACAGGGGCGCGCCAGGTTCCGCCGCAGCGATCTCGGCGTCGCCCTCGAGCAGGTGGGAATCGACGCACTCGGCGTCGTCGCGATCATCAACTTCCTTGTCGGGTTGATTCTCGCGTTCGTTGGCGCAGCGCAGTTGGAGCAGTTCGGCGCCGCCATCTTCGTCGCGAATCTGGCAGCGTCGCTGGGAACGATGCAGTCGAACCAGGAGATCGACGCGCTGCGCACGACCGGCATCTCGCCGATCGACTACCTCGTGCTCCCGCGCATCGTCGCCCTCGTGTTGATGATGCCGCTGCTCACATTGTTCGCCGACGCGGTCGGCGTGATAGGGGGAGCGTTCGTCGCCACGGCAATGCTCGACCTCTCATGGACGCGCTACTTCCAGCAAACGTGGGAGGCAGTGTCGCTCGGCGATCTGCTTGGCGGCCTGTTCAAGGGGACGGTGTACGGGGCGCTCATCGCAATCGCGGGATGCTGGCGCGGCATGCTGTCCGGACGTACGGCCGCGGCGGTCGGACTCGCCACGACATCGGCGGTCGTGACGAGCATCCTCCTCATCATCGGCGCCGCGGGACTGTTCGCCGTGGTGTTCTATGTGCTCGGACTCTGATCCCATCGCCGTCCGCGACCTCACGATGGGGTTCGGGAGCTACGTGCTCGCCCGCGAGCTCAGCTTCGAGGTGCGCCGCGGTGAGGTGTTCATCATCATGGGTGGCTCAGGCTCCGGAAAGAGCACGCTGCTGCGACACTTCCTGGGTCTGCAGGAACCGCTCGCCGGGGAGATTCTCTATTACGGCGAGCGCTTCACCAGCGCGGACGAGGACGACCGCACGCGCATGCTGCGGCGGTGTGGCACCCTGTTCCAGAGCGGCGCGCTGTGGAGCTCGATGACACTGGCAGAGAACGTCGCTGTGCCGCTCGAGGAGTTCACGGAGTTGCGCCCCAGGGAAATCCGCGAGGTCGTCGAGCTGAAGCTCGCGCTCGTGGGGCTCAGGGGCTTCGAGGACTACTATCCCTCGGAGATCAGCGGGGGGATGCAGAAGCGGGCTGGGCTGGCCCGCGCAATGGCGCTCGATCCGGACGTTCTGTATTTCGACGAGCCATCGGCAGGCTTGGATCCGGTGTCGTCGACGCTGCTCGACCGGCTTCTCCTCGAGTTGCGCGACAGCCTCGGCGCCACCATCGTGGTCGTGACCCACGAGCTGGACAGCATCTTCACCATCGGTACGGACAGCATCTTCCTGGACGCGGAGAGTCGGACCATGATTGCGCGCGGGAATCCTCGGGAGCTGCGCGACCACGCGGAGCATCCCACGGTGCGGCGCTTCCTCAACCGCGGGCGTGACCCCACAGGGGAGGTGGCCTGATGGCGTCCTGGCACCCGAAGCGGGTTGGCGGGTTCGTGCTTGCGGGCGTGGCGCTGCTTGTGGTGGCGGTGGTGCTGGTAGGCTCGGGATCGCTGTTCAGCAAGAAGCACACGTTCGTGAGCTACTTCACCGGCTCGGTGGCGGGTCTCAGAGTCGGGGCCCCGGTCAAGCTCCGCGGCATCACGATTGGGCAGGTGACAGGCGTCTATCTCACCCTGAGTCACCAGGTGGACCTGACACGAGTGCCGGTGATCTACGAGATCGACGAACGGCTCGTGCGGCAGCGGGGTGCGGAAACCGCACGCCTCGGCGACAGTGCCTACCGGCAGGACCTGCTCGACCGCGGACTGCGCGCCGCGCTCGAGCTCGAGAGCTTCGTGACGGGCCAGCGCTACGTGGAGCTGGATTTCTATCCCGACGCTCCATACGAGTACGCCCAGGAGCCGGACGAGCGCCACCCGGAGATCCCCGCTATCGAGACGGGTGGCCTCGAACGAGACCTGACCGAGTTCGTGGAGGAGCTGCAGAAAGCCGACATTCCTGGGCTCTTCGCCTCCTTGAGTCACATGGCGGCACGCGCCGACTCCGCGTTCCGCGACATGCGGATGCACGAGCTCCGCGACACGGCAGACTCCGTCCTACTCGCGGTTGCACATGCCATGCAGCGGATCGCCGTGCTGAGCGATGCCGTGAATAGTCAGGTGCCGACGCTCGGGAGGGACCTTGGCACGACCGCCGACCGGCTCGCCGTCAGCCTCGAGGAGCTGAACAGCACCCTACGCACGACCCGAGCCGCGCTCGATCCCGAGTCGCCGGTGGCCGTGCGGCTCGAGGAGTCGCTGCGGGAGATCGCGTCGACGGCGCGCGCGCTGCGCGAGCTGCTCGAATACCTCCAGCGCAATCCCAGCTCACTGGTCCGCGGCCGCGCGGAGGAGGGACAGCCATGACCCGACGCTCGATCGCCTCCGTGGCGGCGCTCTTTGTCACCTCGGCCTGCGTGCAGCTCGGCCCGACGAAAGACCTCACCCGCTTCTTCGTGCTCTCGCCCGAGCCCGATACGGACGCCATCGCCCTCGTCGCCGATGGGCCGTTGCTGGCCGTGGGTCCCGTCACGCTGCCCGAATACCTCAACCGGTCGGCGATCGTCGCGCGGGTGGGGCCGCACGAGGTCGACCGGCTCTCCAAGGACCGGTGGGCGCAGCCGCTTGCAGGCATGATGCAGCGGACGCTGGCAGTCGACCTGGCGACGGCGTTTGGCGCACGACGCTACCTGCTGTACCCCTGGCCGCGCGACCAGGAGCCGGACATCGTGGTCGAGGTGGACGTGCTCAGGTTCGAGACGGATCGAACGCCAACCGCGCGGCTCGATGCGCTGTGGCGGCTCCGGCTCGGTGACGAGGAGCGGACCGGCACGACCGCCCTGACCGAGGCGGTGGCGGACACGACCACCGAGGCGGCAGTGGCTTCGCTGTCGGCGCTGCTCGGACGGATGAGCGCGCAGCTCGTCGAGGCAGCCGGGCGCTGATCGCGGAGAACGAATCGGGCGGAGCCGGGTACGGAGGTTCCATGGGCTTCCTTTCGACGCTCGTCACCGCGTTCTGGTGGATTGCGCTGATCGGGATCATCGCCATCGTGGTCGCCATTCGGTTCCGCCGGCGGTGAGATCGTGGTCGTTCCACTCCTGCTATGCTGCGCGATCACGAACCTCGCGGACATTTCGCCTGGTCCCGGGCTGCCCGACGGATGGGAGCTCCGTGGGGTACGAGGTGCTCCCAAACCGGAGCTGTCGGTAACGCTGGACGGCGCGCTGCGTGTAGAGGGAACCGGCGCGGCGGGCTTCGCGGTGTTCGAACTGGACCAACGGATCGCTCCCGGCGCCGGCGCGCTCACCTGGCGCTGGCGCACCGCAACGGCGCTGGAGGGTGCCGATTTGCGAGACCGGCGCAAGGATGACAGTCCCGTTCGTCTGATGATCATGTTCGGGGACCGCCGCATGCTGTTCTATTCGTGGGGGTCGACCAACATGGTCGGGGAGTGGTTCGAGAGCTGGACGGGCTCGGACCGAATCGTGATCGTGTTGAGGCGCGCGCTCGATGCCGACGGCGCGTGGCACACCGAGCGGCGCGACCCGTTCGCGGACTATCGGATGGCGTTCGAACGCGACCCTCCGGCCATCGCCGCCGTCGGCATCGTGCAGGACGCCGACCAACTGGAAGCGGAAGCGTGGGCTGAGGTGGCCGACATCAATTGGGCGCCGGACCCGTGAGCCCGGCGCCCGCGCCGATCCGAGTGACGCTCCGATCGGGCTGATGCTCCGCGAGGGCACGCGGGGTGTGGTGTTGCTGGGGAGGCCCGCGGGTCAGCGCGTGCGGGCCGGACGATGCAGGCTCCGGCTCGAGCGGGAAAGGAAGCTATGAACGCACGCCTGCCCGTCTCCGTCGCGCTCTTGACGGTCTGGGCAGGGTCTTCTGCCGGCCCGTCGGATTGGCCGGTCGCCGCGCAAGGGGCCCCCGCCGATCGGGTGACGATCCACCGCGACGAGTGGGGGGTCCCGCACATCTACGGCCCGACCGATGCGAGCGTGGTCTTCGGCGCCGCCTACGCCCAAGCCGAGGACAACTGGTGGCAGGTGGAGGACAACTTCGTCCGGGCGATCGGCCGTGGTGCCGAGATCTACGGTGAGGAAGCGTTGCTCGACGACTTCCTTGCCCGTGGACTCGAGATCGCTCGCCGCTCGATCGCGGAGTACGAGCGGGCCCCCGCCCCCATCCGCCGTCTGTACGACGCTTACGCGGCGGGGTTCAATCACTACCTGGAAACGCACCCGCAGGTGGTCCGCCGCGTCCTCGAGCGCGTGGAGCCGTGGTACACCCTGGCGCTGATTCGCTTCAAATATCATCACAACGAGTACCTCGGCTATGCCGGGTTGCGGGCTGAGCAGAGCCGGCGGGCGCTCACCCGCGCTCGCGAGGCCGCGACCGGGAGCGCGGTCGGCGGTCAGGCCAGCGCGCGTCGGCCGCTCCCGTCCCTGGCGTGGCCTTCCGGGGCCCACGCGCCGAACGGCGAGCGTGCACTCGGCTCCAACGAGTGGGCCGTGGCCGGCTCCCGCACGGCGAGTGGCTACCCGATGCTGCTCATCAACCCGCACGTCTCGTTCTTCGGGCTCTCGACGTACACCGAGGTGCACCTGCACAGCGACGAGGGTCTCCTGTTCTCGGGTCTCACCCGGTTCGGGTTCATGCTCCCGTACATGGGCAATAGTGCCCACCTCGGCTGGGCCTACACCGACAACTACGGCGACCACGGTGATCTCTACGTGGAGAGCTTCGACGAGGACGCGACCCGCTACCGCTACGACGACGGGTGGCGTGAGGTCACGGCGTGGACCGAGACCATCGATGTGCGTACGGACGCGGGGCTGGAGCCCCGTGCGGTTCGCTTGCTGAAGACGCATCACGGACCGATCCTCGGCGTCACCGACGACGGCCGACCGCTCGCCGTGCGGTTGGCCAAGCTCGACGAGGGCGGTTGGTTCGCGCAATGGTATGCGATGATGCGCGCCCGCTCCCTCCAGGAGTGGCGTGCCGCGGTGGCCCGCTTGAACGTTTCCTACATGAACACCATGTACGCGGACGGCGCCGGAAACATCGCCTACATCTACAACCATGCGATCCCACGGCGGTCGCCGGCGTACGACTGGTCGCAGCCCGTCGACGGCAGCGACCCGGGGACGGAGTGGCAGGGGTACCACGAGCTGGACGAGCTCCCGCAGTTCCTGAACCCGGCCAGCGGCTACCTCCAGAACACCAACTCCACCCCGTTCACTGCCACCGACGGCATCGAGATGGACCCAGAAGACTTCCCGGCGTACATGGTGGGCGGGGAGACGGACAACAGGCGTGCGCAGAATTCGCGTCGAGTGCTGAGGACGCTCGACGACTTCACGCTGGACGACTTCGCGCGCGCCGTGCTCGACACCCGGCTGATCGCCGCGGACGAGTGGCTGGGCGGTCTCTTCACCGCGTTCGACGCACTCCGGCGCGACGATCCTGCTGCCGCGGACTCACTCAGCGGTGCGATCGAGAGGCTGCGTGCCTGGGACCGCGAGGCCGACGCCGGCTCAGTGGCGACCACGCTGTTCGTGCACTGGTCCCAGATCGTCAATCCGGACCGCGTGGCACGGACCGATCGCTGGCTGGACGCACTCGCACAGGTGGTGGGTCGGCTCGAGGCGGAGTGGGGGACATGGGAGGTATCCTGGGGCGAGGTGAACCGGATCCAGCGGCCGGATGCTGCCGGGCACCGTCCGTTCGATGACGCCGCGCCCAGCCTGCCGGTGGCGGGAGCACCGGGGTGGCTCGGCTCCGTGTTCACCTTCCACGCGCGGCGTGCCGAGGACGGCAAACGTTCCTACGGGGTGCACGGCAACTCATTCGTCAAGGTCGTCGAGTTCACCCCGACCCCACGGGCTCGGTCGATCTTCGTCTTCGGGCAGAGCGGTGACCCCGCCTCGCCGCACTACTTCGACCAGGCCGAGTTGTACTCCGCGAAGCTATTCAAAGCCGCCTGGTTCATGCGTGAGGAGGTCGAAGCCCACGCGACGCGGTCCTACCAGCTCCTGATACCGCCGAGCGCTCAGGGAGGCTGAGGAGCGCTAGCTCCGGGCGAGCTCCTGTTCCTCGGTGTCCGCGTGCGCCCGACCGCGCAGCATCCGCCACGCGGTCGTGACGGCGAGCCCGAGCCACAGCAGGTCCCACGCGCTGAGCTGCATCTGCAGCTGTTGGTGCAGCCCGACGCTGCCCAACACGAGTCGTGCGTACTGTGCCGCGATCCGCTCCCGCTCCGCCGGGTCGGCCTGCTCGGCGTGCGCCGTGCTGGCATCGAGCATCTCCTCCCACAGCGCATCAGAGAGCGTGTCGGAATCGGCCATGGCTTCGAGCTGCTGCTGGATCGGCTGCGGCATCGTGCCGGATGCGTCGAGATCGTGCAGGGCTGCCTGCCGCATCAACGACGGATCGGCTTGGATCTCCTGGACGGCGACCCGTTCCGTCCCGTACTGCACGATGAAGAACTTGCCCGTGAGGAGACCGGCCGCCGCGAAGATCGCCGCGAGGGCCGCCAATGATGCGCCGCGGGCGGGAGTCAGCTTGGCCATCACGATTCCCACCAAAAGGCCAATGGCCCACGCTGCCCAGCCGATCTCGTAGCCGGTGGTGATGACGATGACGGCCCAGGCCACGCCGCCGAGTACCGCCGCCAACGCGCCACCCAGGAGCGCGCGAGTGCCTCCGACCTCCTGGATACCGTCAGCGGTCGAATCGTCGTGGTGCATACCATCCGCCATGCCGACTTCCTGCTCGTCCTCGCTCGCCACAGGAGACAAGATGCGACATGGTGGGCCGGCGGCATGCGACCACCGTCACACCTCGGCCGTCACGGCGGGGACGGGCGGCTGTCTGCACCGGGTGCCGCCGTCGGTGCGAGGCTCACCGCCCGTCCGCCGGGTCGTCGCCGGATGCATTCGCCGATGCGAGCAGCGCGTCGACGAACGCGCCGAGTACGTTGCCCTGGCTCGTGCCGAAGACATTCCAGCTGTTGATGACGCCGACCAGATCGTACGCCGGCAGGACGAGGAGGAACTGTCCGCCGAAGCCGAGGCCCGCCCAGATATCCGTGCCGCGCGTGTCGATCCGCCACCACTGGTAGCCGTAGCCCCAGTCGCCCATGCCCACCCGATCCACCTGCCGCGCCGTCGCCTCGGCAACCCAGCCAAGGGGCAGTACCTGCTCGCCCTCCCACACGCCGCCGCGCAGGTACAGATAGCCGATCTTGGCGAGTTGCTCCGCCTCGAGGTAGAGCCCACCCTCGGTGTCGGGATAGCCGCGTGGCGTCTTCTTCCAGTGGTACTCGTCGATGCCCAGGGGACCGAACAGGTACCGCTCGGCGTACGCGTCGATATGCTCGCCGGTGGCTGCCCGGACGATCCCGGCCATCAGATGGCTGCCGCCGCTGTTGTACGCCCACTTCTCGCCGGGCGCCGCGTCCATCGGCTGGTCGAGGGTGAACTGAATCCAGTCCTCGGCGTACTCCAGCTGCCACGTGGTGTTCGTCTCGTCGAGCGGGCGATCCGTCTCGTGCCACTCGATGCCCGAGCGCATGGTGAGCAGGTCGGCAAGCGTCGCGTTCCGGAGCCGAGAATCCACGCCGGACAGGTCGTAGTCCTCGAAATAACCGAGCAGCGGCTGCTCCACGCTTGCGATTGCGCCGCGCTCGATGGCGATGCCTATGAGCGTCGCGCCGATCGACTTGGTGACCGACTGCAGGGTGTGCACGTCTTGGCCGCGGTACCACGGATGGAAATCCGGGTGCAGGTAGTTGTACTGGTGCACCTCTGCCGGGTCATCGCACGCGTCCACGCCGCACCCGAGCGGACCGCGCGTCCCGCGGCCGATCTCGCGGTAGTCGCGAGGGAAGCGCTCGCTCGACACCAGGAACCCGTGCCGCACGACGACCATCCGGTCCACGTTGCCGAACACGCCGGCACGGATCGAGTCTGCGAGGGCGAGCAGGGGGACGCTGTCCAATCCCTGCTCCGCGAGCGGCGAGGTCGCCCACCCGTCTGTCGGCCAGGGGGCCTGGCCGTCGGCGGCTTCGGTGGTGCAGCCAAGCGGGAGGAGCAACGCGACGGTGTAGAGCGTGACGAGCGGTAGCAAGCGCAAGCGGGAATGCATGGCCGTGGACTCCTCGGGGAGGTGAGAGGTCGACATCAATGATCCACTCCGACCGTCGCGAACGGAAGTCGCTCAGGTGCGAGGCAGGCCCTCGGAGTCGACCGCGCGATGCGTGAGGAACGCGTGCTGCGACTCCTGCATCGCGCCACGCCGACCGTACACCACGATCCGGCGACCGCCCAGCTTGGGGACCCAGAGCAGAAACGGTCCGTCGTACGTCCGCTCGTCGACCTTGGGCTGGTGTTCTGAGGTCGGATCGATCACGACCCATTCATCGTGGCTCACGAACCAGTCGTAGGCCTTGTCCGGATAGC
>JBDHDN010000160.1:0-8242 GCA_039591485.1 Gemmatimonadota bacterium | reverse complement strand
GTAGTAGCTCCAGCGCGAGCAGTCGGCAGCGGCGACGCGGTTGGACGACGCGCGCGCCGCGCTCGAGCTGGTCGTCGCCGAAGGAGAGCGGGCGCGCGGTGCGCTGGAGCGTGTCGGACCGGAGTGGACGCGGATGGTCGAGCTTCGCGAATCGGCCCTGAAGCTGGACGGAGAGCGGAGGATCGCGGAGCGCGACATCGCTGAGGCGCGGCGGGAGTTCGAACGGTTGGACCGGGACCTGGCCGACGCCCTGGCTGCCCAGACCCAGCTGGCCGAACTCAAGGAGCCGCTCGATGCGGTGGAGCCGCTGCGCACCGAGCTCGACCGACTGGAAGCCGAAGCGCGCAAGGCCGGTGAGCGCCGGTCGCTGACGGGGCAGCTGGAGGAGCTGGAGAAGCAACTCGAGCGGGAAGGTGGTCGACTCGAGCGCATGGGAGATCCACGTGCGGCCCTGACCGAGGCGACGCAGACCCTCGACGCGTCCCGCGCCGTACTGACGCAGGCGGAGGAGGACGAAGAGCGGGCGCGTACCTCGTGGGTGCGGGACCGTCAGGATGCCGAGACCAAACGGCAGAGCCTGCGAGAGCAGTACGTCGATCACCAGCGGCACCGCGAGATCCTGGAGGAGGAAGGACCGGAAGGCGAGTGTCCCATCTGCAAACGTCCGCTCGGCAGCGTGTACCAGGACGTCGCCGAGACCCTCGATCGGCAGTTGGAGGAGATCGAGGTCAAGGGGAAGTTCTTCAAGCGGCGGGTCGAGCAACTGCAGGAGGCGCCGCCGGAAGTGCGGGAGGCGGAAGCGCGCGTCCGGGAAGCGCGTGCCGCGATCGAGGGGGCGGTCCAATCCGCCGCGCGATGTGAGGATCGGGTGAAGGAACTCACCGAGCTCCGACAGGAGGTGGACGCGCTCCGGCTCCGCCGCACCGAGCTGTCAGAGCGTATCGCTGCACTTCCCGACGCCTACGACATCGAGCGACATGACGAAGTCCGGCGGCGCCTGCGCGAGCTGGAGCCGACAATGGCTCAGGCCGCCGAGCTGCGTTCCAAGGCCAGCCGCGCCGAGAGTCTGGTGCGCGAGGCCGAATCGGCGGAACGCGTGGCGTCGGAGCGTGAGGGACATGCCCGCGAACTGGAAGATCAGCTCGACCGGCTCGGCTACCGCGAGGAGACATACGCGAGTGCCCGCACTGCATATGAGGAAGCCGAGCGGGCCGTGCGCGATGCCGATGTGCGGCTGGCGTCGACGCAGGGTGACCTACGGGCGGCGGAGGGGGCACTCGCTGCGGTGCAGCGGCGTCTGGAGGAGCGCGAGTCCCGGATCGCCCGGATCACGAACGCGAAGGGCGAGCTCGCGCTGCATGACGAGCTGGACCGCGCGCTCCGCGACCTCCGGACGGAACTGAACGCCGCCATGCGGCCGGAGTTGGCGGAGCGGGCGTCGGACTTCCTGTCCAGTTTGACGGATGGCCGCTTCGACGAGATCGAGTTGGACGAGGAGTACCGAGTGCGACTGGTGGAGGAGGGGCAGGTCAAACCGGTCGTTTCCGGGGGAGAGGAGGATATCCTCCACCTCGTCCTGCGGCTCGCCATCAGCCAGATGGTGGCAGAGCGTGCGGGGCAGCCGCTCTCGCTCCTCGTGCTGGACGAGATCTTCGGCAGTCTCGACGAGCAGCGGCGGCACGGTGTCGTCGCCCTGTTGCGCGGTCTGGCCGACCGGTTTCCTCAGGTCATTCTCATCACACATATCGATTCGGTACGGGATACCGTGGATCGCGTGCTGCGGGTCGAGTTCGACGAGACACGCGGCGCGGCAGCCGTGCGCGAGGAAGTCGTGACGACGGGAGCAGCCGATGCCGCCGCCTGAGTCGACGCTCATCGGCCCTCGTGTTGCCACGCCCGATGACATCCCGTCGCTGAATCGCGTCTTTTCGGACGCGTTCACCGAACGGTATCATCGGGACGGGCTGGTCGGCGTGCGTGTGCCGCAACTCAATCCGGACGTGTGGCGCTTCGCGATCCGGGACGCAGGTGACGGCGCCATGCTGTGGTATGACGAGCACGACCGGCTCGTCGCCTTCAACATCGCGCACCGATCGGGTGTCGAGGGGTGGATGGGGCCGCTGGCGGTGCGTACCGACCGGCAGGAGGCGGGCATCGGCCGAACCATCGTCGCCACGGCGATCGCGTGGCTGAGCGAGCACGGCGCCGCCGTCGTGGGCCTCGAGACGATGCCACGCACGGTCGACAACATCGGATTCTACAGCAGGTTGGGGTTCCGGCCCGGCTATCTGACGATCACCCTCACGGGCGACGTCGCCGAGGGAGACGGCGCTGCTGTCCGGCTCTCAAGGCTGCATCCCGATGCCCGCGATGGGATGGTCGCCGAGTGTCGTGGGGGTCTGTCGACGGTGGCGGCAGGACACGACTACGGCCGGGAGATGCTGCTCACCGAGGAGTTGGGCTTGGGGGACACGGTGATCGCGACTCGCGGATCGGTCGTGGAGGGATTCGCCGTCTGCCACACCGTGTCCTTGGCGCTGGGACGGCGTGCGGAGGAGGTACGGATTCTCAAGCTCTTCGCGGCATCGGCCGCAGCCTTCGATCGGGTGATGGCGGGCGTCGAGTCCCTCGCGGCGCAGACCGATATCGGCCGGGTGGCCATCCGATGCCAATCGGCATACGGGGAGGCCTACCGTGGGCTGGTCGATCGCGGGTACACGGTGCGGTGGACCGATCTCCGCATGACGCTCGACGGGCACGCGGAACCCGAGCTCCCGCAGGGTGCCGTCGTCCTGTCGAACTGGGAGATCTGACTACCGGGCGCGAACGGCGATCAGGCCGCGTGCGATCAGTACGAATCCGAGAGCGACCAGTGCGTGGACCCACCCGGTGCCGATCGCCAGGCCGTAGACGATTACGGCCCATGTGATGACGCAAGCGGCGCCCAGTGCGATGTAAGCATTCATCTTTGTCGTCGTCCTCGTGCCGCACGGTTCATTGACGATCACCTGTCCCCGCTCTATATATACCATTAGCGGGAGCGAAGGGCTGCATTATTGAGCCAACAAGCTCGACCACGGGCCCGCTTTCTGTCACCCATGGCACGCCCGATGAGGGACGCCAGACGTGGCACTGGGGGCACGGTTCCTTCGGTTTCGGGCTTCAATAATGCCCTTCGCTCCCGCGCTTTCGTACACCGCCCGTCACGGGCGCCCCCGTGCATCCCCCAACAGCCTTTGCGGTTCGCTAGATTGTATCTCTACGGTCGGCGGGGTCGGCCGTCACCGCCCATCCCGATCGAGGAGAGCGCGTGAGCCGGAGCGAGGATAGATCCCCTGCCGTGGGCTCACGGCAGGATGCCAAGGTGCTGGACATCGCCGGCCGGGAGAGCCCGCCGGCATTCCAGGAGATGGTGCGCCGAATGCTGGAGCTGATCGGTGAGGATCCCGAGCGGGAGGGCCTGCGCCGGACACCGGCCCGGGTCGAGGCATCGATGCGGTGGCTCACCCGCGGGTATCACGAATCGGTCGACGACGTCGTGCGGGGCGCGATCTTCGAGGAGGCGCACGAGAGCATGGTGATGGTGCGCGACATCGAGATCTACTCGCTGTGCGAGCACCATCTGCTGCCGTTCTTCGGGCGGGCCCACGTCGCGTACCTGCCTGCCGGCACAATCATCGGACTGTCGAAGGTCCCCCGTGTGGTCGACGTCTTCGCCAGACGGCTGCAGGTACAGGAGCGCCTCACCGACCAAGTCGCCGACGCGCTCATGACAGCGCTCGCTCCACTGGGTGTCGGCGTCGTGATCGAGGCGTATCACCTCTGCATGATGATGCGCGGCGTGGAGAAGCAGAACTCAAAGACCGTGACATCGGCCATGCGCGGTGCCTTCCTCGACGGTGCGACGCGCGACGAGTTCTTGCGGCTGGTCCACGGCGGATTCGGTCAATTGTGAGCATACTCGAGGGCCGCGTCGCGCTCGTCACCGGGGCGAGCCGTGGCATCGGCGGAACGATCGTGGCGCGCCTTTTGGAGGAAGGCGCGTCCGTTGCGGCTCTCGCACGATCCCTCGAGGCCCGTACGGACGGACGGCGCCTCGACATGCGGTGTGACGTGACGGACGCCGCGGCGGTGCAGGAGGCCGTCACGACGACGGTCGAGCGGCTCGGCGTGCCGGACATCGTCGTCAACAACGCGGGCGCGTTCCTGCTCAAGCCGCTGCCCGACACGACTGACGCCGAGCTGCACGAACAGCTCGGCGCGAATCTCGTCGGCCCGTTTGTGGTGCTGCGGGCGGTCGTGCCGCTCCTGCAGGAACGGGGGGTGGGGCACGTGGTGACGATCGGGAGCGTCGTCGATCATCACCCGTACCCCGGGAACGCCGCGTATGGGGCGTCCAAGTACGGCGTGCGCGGCTTGCACGAGATCCTCCAGGCCGAGCTCCAGGGCAGTGGCATCCGCACGACCCTCGTTTCCCCGGGTCCGACCGATACCCGCCTGTGGGATCCGCTGGATCCCGATGGTCGGGACGACCTGCCCGCGCGCGCCAGCATGCTGGCACCGCTCGACGTAGCGAACGCGGTCGTCTACGCTGTGACGCAACCGCCGCAGGTGAACGTCGAGTGGTTGCGGATCATGCCGGTGTAGCGATTCGGTCCACGCGAGTCCTCCGGTACGCAGGATGCTCATCGAGGTCGCCGAGCAGCTCCGCTGTCCCCTCGCGCACGAGGGCCGACAGTACTGCATCCTGTTGCCCGAGCGTATCGACGATCGCGACGTACGGTCGGGCTTCGTCGCCTGTCCCGTCTGTCGGCGCCACTATCCGATCGTGGACGGCATGCCTCGGATGCGACATCCGGACGACGATGCACCCTCCCCGGTGGCGGATCCACCGTGTCCGCTGCCGTCTGCGGTCGATGTCGCCGCGCTGCTCGGTGTGCGTGGTGCCGGGGGCTACGTCGTGCTCGCCGGTTCCGCCGGCCGCCTCGCCGACGGACTCGCGGCGCCCCTCGATGGAGTGCATCTCATCGTCGTGAACCCACCGGACGGAATGACCGGTGCGCCGTCGCGCAGCCTGCTGCTGGGCGGACGGGCCTTCCCGCTGCAGAGTGCCATGGCCCGCGGTATCGTGCTCGGCGGCGAGCATGCACGCGCGCCATGGTTGGGAGAGGCGGCGCGCCTGCTGCTGCGCGGCCTCCGCCTGGTGGCGCTGGCCGAAGACGTGAGTTGCGACGGCGTGGAGCGCCTGGCGTCGGGAAGGGGCATGACCGTGGGGCAGCGAAGCTGACCCGGCACACCACGCCCCGACCCGACCAAGCTCAGTCGACGTAGAGGCTGTCGATCACACTCGCGTAGCGGTCGTGCACCACGCTGCGCTTCACCTTGAGCGTCGGTGTGAGCTCGCCTGCTTCGATGGTGAAATCGCGCGGCAGATAGGCGATCTTCTTCGGCATCTCGAAGCTCGCGAGATCCCGCAGCGTTCCCATGACCTCGCGCTCGAGCTTGGCCCGGACGTCGGGCAGCTCGAGCAGCGCCTCACCCTCGGCCGCCGGCAAGCCACGCTCGGTCGCGAAGGCCCGCACCTTTTCGAGATCGGGCACGACCAGCAGGCCGGGGTACTTGCGCTTGTCGCCGACCATGACCGCGTTCAGCACGAACGGACTGGTCTTGATCATGTTCTCGATCGGCTGCGGCGCGACCTTTTTGCCGCCTGCGGTGACGATCAGGTCCTTCTTGCGATCGGTAATGCGCAGGTAGTTATCGTCGTCGAGCTCGCCGATGTCGCCCGTGTGCAGCCACCCCTCGCTATCGAGGGCCTCGGCCGTTTCCGCAGGCTTCTTGTAGTATCCGCGCATGATGTTCGGTCCACGGGCGAGAATCTCGCCATCCGCGGCGATCCGCACCTCGACGCCGGGAATCGGCGGCCCCACCGTGCCGACCTTGATCCGCTCGAGCGGGTTGGCCGCGATGACCGGGGAGCTCTCGGTGAGCCCGTAGCCCTCGACCACCGGCAGGCCGGCGGCGTAGAAGAACTTGGCGATCTCGGGATTGAGCGGGGCCGCCCCGGAGACGAAGAACCGAATCCTCCCACCGGTTCGAGCCTGAAGCTTCGAGAACACGAGCCGGTCGGCGAGCTTCTTCTTCAGTCCCAGCGGTGCCGGCACCGGCTGCCCCGCCATCTTCAGTTCAGCCCACTGCTCGGCATTGCGCCGTGCCCAGAAGAAGATGTGACGCTTCACCGCGCCCGACGTCGTGGCGTTCTCGAGCACCCGTGCGTAGAGCTTCTCGTACAGTCGTGGCACGAAGATCATGATGGTCGGCCGTGCCTCGAGGAGATTGCTCGGAATCTGCTCCACGCTCTCTGCGTAGTGGATCGTCGTGCCGGCGTGCAGCATCGTGTAGTGTCCCGCCATCCGCTCGAAGCTGTGGGAGAGCGGCGCGGCGGAGAGGCAGTGATCGTCCGGGCCGATCGAGAGCCTTTCGAGGGCGGACACGACGTTGGTGCAGAAGTTCGCGTGCGTGAGCATGACGCCCTTCGGCGGCCCGGTCGTGCCGGAGGTGTAGATCAAGGTGGCGAGCGCGTCCGGCGGGACGGCCAGTGCATCCGCGCGGTACGAGGGGTAGTCCGCTTCGGCGGCGGCCCCCCGCTGAAGCAATTCCTGGAAGCTCATCACGCCCGGGCCGTCCATCCCCTCCGCGACATCGAAGACGATCACGTGCTCGATCCCGGGGATCTCGTCGCGGACGGAGGCAATCTTCTCGTACTGGTCGGCATTCTCGACGAACACGGCCCGACTCTCGGAGTCCTGCAGGATGTACGCGATCTGCGATGCCGGGAGGGTGGGGTAGACCGCAACGTCTGCGCTGCCGATGCTGAGGCAGGCGTAATCCGCGATGGCCCACTCGGGTCGGTTCTGCGAGAGGATCGCGACATGGTCCCCCGACGCGATCCCGACCGCCCTGAGGCCGAGCGCGGCATGCTTCACGCGCCGGGCCAGGTCCTGGTGCGTGATGTCCTGCCACTCCCCGTCCCGTTTCACGCACAGGGCGGCCTGCTTGGAGCCGAATCGCTCCACAGCTGTCAGGAACAACTCATTGAGGTTACGTGGCTCGCTCACGATGGGCCTCCGCACGTTCACTGGTGGGTCCCCGAACCGGCACCGGGCTGTGCGCGGGAATCGGGTCAGATCTCAGAACCGGATGCGGAATCGAACCGGCGATCCGGGAACGGTGTCGCCTGTGGCAGTGAGCGTCACCGCATGGACAACGGCGGTGTCGGGCTGTGCGACACCCGCTACGCGCCGAACGACGATATCGGCCGTTCCATCGGCCCCAGTCGTGGCCACGTACTGATGCGGCTCCTCGCCCGGGGACGTCTCCGTGTGTGCGAGGTAGAACCCGTCCGCGGCTGGAGTGCCGGGCGCCGGGTCCGCCGTGAAAAAATGCACCGTCTGTCCTGCCAGCGCGAGCGGGACACCGGGGTCCGTCGTCAAGTCCAGGACGACGACCTCGAGTGGGGGCGACGCCTCGACGGCGGCATCGATGACGATCACCGTGTCGCCCGCCGGCGCGAGAGTGTCGGGGGCAGGCGTTACCGCGATGATCACTGTGCCAACCCGAAGCTCGTCCACCTGCGGCTGCACACGGCCTGTGTCGGGAGCGAGGCCCGTGACCAGCCCCGTCGCCGGCTCGAGCGTGAATCCCACGACTCCGGTATCGACGATCGACCAGACGACCTCGGCGTCGGGCACCACTTCGCCGCGCGCGCTGATGGCCCGGGCCACGAGGCGGACCGTGTCGCCCTCCTCGAGCGTGCGCGCCGTTGGCCCGACGATCTCGATGGCCACGACGCGGTCGAAGTCCGCGATGATCTCGTTACAGGCGACGGAGAGGGCCGCCACCAGCAGCAGTCGCTTCAGGACGACGCTCCTCCCTGTTCCTCGCCGAGCTCCTGCAGCGCCCGGTGCGCGTGCTCGATCCACTTGTCTGCCTCCGGGCCTCGGGGCGGCCGTTCCAGGAAGGCATGGAGGTGCTTCGACGCGGCTTCGTGCTCCCCCCGCCGCATCAGCAGAAACGCCAGACCGTAGTGAGCGCCGGCGAGGTCAGGATCCAGCTCGAGCGCCCTTCGATAATGGCGGATCGCTTCGTCGTACCGGTTGGTCTTGGTGAAAGCGATCGCAATGTTCTGCAGCACGCGGAGGTCGGTGGGGTGGTCGCGCAGCGCGAGGCGGTACGACGTCAG
>JBDHDN010000159.1:0-8565 GCA_039591485.1 Gemmatimonadota bacterium | reverse complement strand
GCCTCGGGTGGGATGGTTGCCACCGCATTCCCAGAGGCGACCAATGCCGGTGTGGAGATGCTGGCGCAAGGCGGCAACGCGATCGATGCCGCGTGTGCCGTGGGGTTCGCGCTCGGCGTGTGCGAGCCCCAAGCGAGCGGGCTGGGAGGGCAGACCATGGGGCTCGTGCACTTCGAAGGCCGCACGTTCGCCGTGGATGGATCGAGTCGGGCTCCTTCACTGGCACATCGGTCGCAGCTCGAGAATCCCCAGTGGCGCCGCGTCGGATATCGCGCCACGACGGTTCCCAGTACGCCTGCCACGTACGGATGGCTGCACCGTCACTACGGGCGGCTCGATTGGCGGACGGTGCTGGAGCCGGCCATTCGCATCGCGCGTGAGGGATACCGGATCACGCCGCTCCAGCACGGCCTTCAGACACGCGAGCGTGACAACTTCCTGAAGGTCCCGTCACGATCCGGCGCTCGCTACTTCCTGAGCCTGACGGCGGAACCGCGGCCCGTGGGCAGTCGCTTCACCCAACCGCAGCTCGCGAGTGTTCTGGAGCTCGTCGCAGCGCAGGGTGTCGAGGCCTTCTACCGAGGTGACATCGCCGACCAGATTCACGCGGACATGGCGGCCAACGATGGACTACTGCGCGCGGACGATCTGGCGCTGATCCCCTGGCCCGTCGAACGGCGCCCGCTGGCCCGGCGCTACCGGGGCTACCTGGTCAAGACCATGCCGCTGCCAGGCTCGGGTCGCACCTTGCTCCTCGTGCTCTTGATGCTGCATCACTTGAAGTCGGCGTTCGTGGGTGGACGGGCACCCGAGCGGTATCACTTCCTGGCCGAAACCTTCAGGAAGTCGTTCCTGCAGCGACAGGATCGGCCGTTCGACCCCAACAGCTACCCGCAGCTGCGGGACAAGCCGATGCTGAGCAGACGGTTCGCGCAGGACCTCGCCGCGAGCATTGCGGATGAGATGGACGTCCACTTGCCGCTCGAGGATCCGGAGGGTGCCGAGGTCGGTGAGACCACGCATTTCTCGCTCATGGACCGGAACGGCAACACGGCGACGATGACCCAGTCCATCGAGCTCGTGTACGGCTCCAAGGCGGCTGCGGACAACCTGGGGTTCCTCTACAACAACTACATGATGGCCTTCGAGCTGGAGAACCCTGCTCATCCGTACTACTTGCGGCCGAACGCCGTACCATGGTCGAGCGTGACACCCACCATCGTGTTCCGCCGCAAACAGCCGTGGCTCGCAGCGGGATCGCCCGGTTCCGAACGGATCTTCTCGGCAGTGACGCAGTTTCTGGTGGCCGTCCTCGATGGATCCGCACCGATCAGCGACGCCGCTGATGCACCGCGCATCCACTGCTCGATTGGCGGCCGCGTAAGCTACGAGGCTGGCCGCATCGCACCGGAGGTCGTGAGCTACCTCGAGCGGTTGGGGTACGTGCTCGCTCCCCGTGAGCCGTATGCGTTCTACCTCGGGTGCGTGCAGGCGGTGCTGCGCCGGCAGACCGAGTCGGGGTTCCAGGGTGTAGCCGATCCTCGGCGTGACGGGGTAGCCCAAGGTCCAGCCTGAGCATGTTGCCGGTTCTCCTCTCGATCCCCCACGGTGGCACGCAGGTCCCCGAGGAGGTGCGCGACCGCGTCTGCATCACACCGCGCGATCTGTTCGACGACAGTGATGCGTGCACGGCAGACATCTACGACCTCGGCTCCGAGGTGCGATGCGTCGTCAAGAGTGACATCGCCCGCGCCTTCGTCGACCTCAATCGCGCTCCCGACGATCGGCCGCCGGAGAACGCGGACGGCGTCGTGAAGACCGCCACCTGCTTCAAGCGACCTATCTACCTCGCGGACCGTGAGGTGGATACCGCGCTGACGGAACGCCTCCTGACTCGCTATCACATGACGTACCATGACCGCCTCCATGCGGCGGCGGCGGATCCGGGCATCGCGCTTGCGCTCGATTGCCACTCCATGCTGGCCGCCGCGCCGCCGATCAGCAGCAATCCCGGGCAACCACGCCCGCTCTTCTGTCTCAGCAACCGTGACGGCGCAACCGCGCCGAACGACCTGCTGCTGCAGCTCGCCGAGGCGATCGGGCGAGCGTTCGACATCTCCGCGGCACGGATCGGCCTGAACGATCCGTTCAAGGGTGGGTACATCACGCAGCGGCATGGCTGCGGCCGGCTGCCATGGATTCAGGTCGAGATGAACCGCGCGCTCTACCTCGCCGGCGCATGGTTCGACGCAGACCGGCTGCGTGTCGATCCTGGACGGCTCGCCGAACTGCGAGAGCAGTTCCGAGCGGCACTACGATCGTTGAAGTTCTAGCGCCCTGCTCGTACCTGCCGCGCGTGGGCTAGCTGCTGGCGAGCACGAAGCGGGGACATGCGTCGAGTCTGGAGGGCTGAAGGACCGTCCGGCACACACGCACTGCCTATCTTGCGGTAGCCATCCCATTCCTGAACTGACCGAGCACGTACCGCGGGAGGATACGAGTTCCCGCTGATCGACGTGACAAGGAGGATTCCGATGCCCGAGATGCCATGGCTATCCGAGCTCACCGCGCGGCTGCAGGATTTCCTTCCCGAACTCCTCGCGGCTGCCGTGTTGGTGCTCGTAGGCCTGCTGGTCGCGCTAGCCGTCCGGTTTCTCGCCGGGCGCCTGTTGACACGGCTGCTCGAGCGGGCGCGAAAGCGAGCCGAGTTCCGCGAGACCGTCGACGAGCCGGAGGTGCACTCGACCATCCCGATGATCGTTGCCGGGTTCGTGTTCTGGGTGACGTGGCTGTTCTTCCTGTCGGCGGCGATCGAATCTCTGGGCTTTACGGTCGTCACGGACGTCCTGAGCCGTGTGACCTACTACTTACCAGATGTGTTCGCCGCCATTGTGATCGTGCTGGCCGGAGGCATCATCGCGCGGGTCGTCCAGCGGGCGGCGATCGAAGGGGCGCGGTCGGCAGGCGTGCTCCAGGCCGAGCGGGTGGGGCGAGCGGCACAACTGATGGTCTTGGTCGTCTCGGTGCTCGTGGCACTGGATCAGATCGGGATCGACGCGCAGTTGCTCATGATCCTCATGGCCGTGCTCATGGCGGCGACGTTCGGGAGCGCCGGACTTGCCTTCGGCCTGGGCGCGCGCGTCGCCGTCGGCAACATCATCGCGTCCCGTTACGTCGTCCAGATGTACCGGGTCGGCCAGACCGTCCGGATCGGCGAGATCGAGGGCGAGATCCTCCAGACCACGCCGACCGCGGTGCTCCTGGCGACGGCTGAGGGTCGCATGCTCGTTCCGGCACGACGCTTCAGTGAGGAACCGTCGCTGCTACTCACGCAGGAGTGATCCGCATGCGCCCCGAGGATGTCTGTGCCCGCCTGTTCGTCGAGACCCACCCCGAGGACGCTGCGCGTCTGATCGAGCAGGCTTCGCTATCCGCCGCAGCACCGTTTCTCGAGGGACTGCCCCCGCACGCCGCCGCCGGCGTGATAGGGCGGATGAACCCTGCGGCGGGAGCGCACTGCGTCACGAGCATGCGTCCGCGCTGCACGGCAGCCGTGATACCGCTTCTCGCACCGGCGATTGCCGCGGCCCTCCTCCGACGGACGGCACCTGAACGGCGTGCCGAAGTGTTGCCGTGCCTCCCGGAGGAACTGGCAGCGCGCATCGCGCGACTGCTCTCCTATCCCGACGGCACCGTCGGCTCCGTCACCGATCCGGGCGTCCTGGCGCTGTCGGGCGATGTCTCTGTCGGCGAAGCGGTGCGGCACGTACGGCGGTTTCACACCGCGGCGCACCATCACGTGTACGTGGTCGATCGTGCGCAACATCTGGAAGGGGTTGTGCACCTGCGTGCGCTCGTGGGGAGCCGTCCGCGAGATCCGCTCGCCGACGTGATGCAGCCGATGCGCGCACAGCTCGCGGCCCGGAGTCGCATCGTCACCGCGGCTGCCCACCCCGGCTGGCGGGAATTTGACGCGCTGCCCGTGGCCGATGAATCGGGCCTGCTGCTCGGGATGGTGCGGCACAGGCAGATACGTCAGCTCGATGCTCTGACGGGACCCGGCGGCATCACGAGCGCGCTCGTCGGCTTCGGCGAGCTCTACTGGATGATGCTGTCGTCCTGGCTGCCGGTTGGTCCAACCGCGCCGGACAATCGCACGACTGCCCCGTCCGCGAGAGGAGGTCGTGCGCATGACTAGCGGGGACCAGCTATCACGCATGCTCGCTCGGCGGTACGCGGCACTGTACCCAGACGAAGTCGCATCGCTCGCGGAGACACTCCCGGCCGCGGACGCGGTGACGTTGCTCCGCCGCTTCTCGTTGGCCGATGCCGCCGTCATCGTCGGCCGGCTTCGGCCCGATGCCGCGGCCGATCTGCTTGAGGAGCTCCCTCCCGAGGAGTTCAGCCGACTCCTTCCCCTGCTGCATCCGGGGAAGACGGCGAGTGTGCTCGCTCGATTGGCCGCCGAGCCGCGGGCCCTCCTGTTGGCATCGCTCGACCGGGGCCCGGCACAGGAATTGGCGACACTCATGGCATACCCGCTGGACAGCGCGGGTGGCATCATGGATCCGCGCATCACGACCTTCCGGCCCGACTCCACGGTGCGGGATGCAGTGAAGCGCATCAGGCAACTGGGGAGCAAGCGAATCTCCGACGTGTTCCTCGTCGATGACGACGGTATGCTCATCGGCGCCGTGACCTTGCAGGATCTCGTTGCAGCGGAACTTGGCGGCAAACTCGTCGATCTTCGAGCGCCGCAGACCGTGCGTGTGCAGGCGATGGCGCCGCGTGACGAGATCATCGAGCTATTCGAGCAGAGCCGTGCCGCCAGCGTTCCGGTCGTCGATTTCGACGGCCGCGTGCTGGGAGTGATCCGGCAGGCGGAGCTGGTCGCGGCCGTGCAGACCGAGGCGAGTGCCGATGTGCAAACGATGGTGGGCGCGAGCAAGGACGAGCGTGCCCTCTCGGGTATCCCGTTTGCCGTCAGGCGTCGACTGCCCTGGCTGCACGTCAATCTCGGCACCGCGTTTCTCGCCGCGGCGGTCGTCGGGCTGTTCGAGGGGACCATCGCGCGATTCACCGCCCTTGCCGTATTGCTGCCGGTCGTGGCGGGGCAGTCCGGCAATACCGGCGCGCAAGCACTGGCGGTCACGATGCGCGGTCTGGCGCTCCGGGAGATCCGTACGACGCACTGGTGGCGGGTCGCGTTGAAAGAAGTCGGCGCCGGCGCCGTCAACGGGGCCGCAGTCGCGTTGATCACCGGGGGGGCGGTGTTCGTGTGGAGTGGTTCGATCGGTCTCGCTGGCGTGATCATGACGGCCATGGTGCTCTCGATGACGATCGCCGGCCTCGCGGGTGCCTCGGTGCCGATCGTGCTCGCAAGATTGGGGCAGGACCCGGCGCAGGCATCGTCCATCATCCTCACGACCGTGACGGACATCATCGGCTTCTTGAGCTTTCTGGGGCTGGCAACTCTGGCGGCAGGATTCCTCTGAGCGCGGGACCTCGGAGTGTGGTGCCGCCGTGCCGACGGTGCGGCCAAGGCACGGCGCTGCGGGATGGAGCGATTTCTCACGCATCGGCCGCGCGCTGCCATCGCGGAGCCCGCTCGGCGCGCTGCTGTGGAACCGCCCGGCGTGCTCGCCGTGGCCGCCGTGTTCCTAGTCTGGCAGCGCGAACGTGTGGCGGTAGTTCGCCATGCACGCCGCGTCCGGCGCCGTGGACGGATTCGCGAGGAACGCCATCATCATGGTGAGCGCGCAGTCGCCCACGTCCACCGGCGCGTGCGCAACGCCCTCGAAGATGAAGACATGACTGTTCACCAATCCCGACGCGAGCCGGACGAGGTCGTCCTTCGGAATGACGTGATCGAGGGCACCGTTCAGGATAAGCGTCGGCGCGTCCGACACGAGGGGCTCGGTCGTTTCCCAGCTCGTGCGCTCGTCCTTCCACAGCTCGCGGGAGGCTTCCATCAGGTGCGGCGAAAAGAAGAGGGCCAGTCCGTCGACGAACGGCTGATACCCGTCCGGCACCGGCTCGACGGCCGCGGCGAAGTCGGGGTTGGCGGCGACCAAGGCGGTGTACCCGAGCGCATACGCAAAGCGGGGCATGGGGAAGAAGATGCCCGGGTCGTTCTGGATTTCGGTGTAGTCCCCGTGCGAGAGCCGGTCGAGCGAGCGGACGATCTGCGTGTTCCAGTACAGAGAGACGAACGTCCACGATGCGATCTTGTCGCCGTTCAGGACGAGCGTGGTGCTGTCGCCGGTGATCCGATTCCCGACCCTCAACTCGACCGGCGCGGTATTGAGATCGGAGAGCAGGCGCAGGAACCGCACTTCGGCGTCCGGATACGCGGCCGCGCAGGCGGCGTCCGCTTCGCACATCGTGAAGTAGGTCTGCAGTGACCGGGCGGCGTTCAGGAACATCTCCTCGAACAGTGTCGGCCCGTCCGGGACCGCCGCGTTCAGGACCACCGCGCGCAGCCGGTCGGAGTAGCCCCGCATCGCCTCCTGGGCCACCATTGTGCCGGCGGACGTACCGAAGAGATTGAACTGGCCGTACCCGAGCTCGGTCAGCACGAAATCGATGTCCGCTGCCATCTCGACGTGGTTGTACGCCGGGAGGTCGATGCCTTCGTCGACGAACCGTGCCTGCGTGCGCCGCATGGCGTCGAGGAGGCGAGCGTTTGCCTCCGGGCCGCTGACGTCTTGGCCGATCATGGTCAGCTGTTCCTCGAACACCTCGTCGGCGACCAGGTGCGGCCGCGAATGATAGAGGCCACGGAGCTCGATGATCACGACATCCCGCTCTGCCAGCAGGGCGTCGCCGAGCGGGCTCGCAAGTACCGGAAAGAACCCTTCGAAGTTGGAATCACCGGGCCCGCCGTTGTTCAGCACGAGCGGGTCGGGAGCGGCGTCCGGATTCGGGCTCTTGAATTGCGCCACCGCGAGCTGAATCACCGGGCCATGCGGCTGCGCGTGGCGCTCCGGAACGCTGATGAGCGTGCACGTGACATCGCGCTCCGCGGGCACCGAAAGAGGGCATTCGATAGCCTCGGAGTGACCGATGTCGGGGTTCGGGGCGGGTGTGCATGCTGCCAGCGCCACCATAGGCATCAGGATCCACGATGATCGGACGTGCAGCGCCATACCGGGGCTCCTCTCGTCGGAGGCAATGGTCACAAAAACGGGCGCCGAATCCTCGGGAAATCGGACCGGAAGCCTGCGGGCGCCTTCTCCGCGGGGTTGCCCTGCCTGCCGGCCAAAGGTAGAAGCCGGGCCGTCAGCCAGCCAGGTTGCGGACGCAGACGCATGCCGCTGAAACCTCCCTCCACCGCTGCCGTAGAGCAGTGGTCCGCACGGGGAATGATCGCATGGCGTTGCCGGTCACCGGGCTCACGCGCCGCGAGGCGTGGTGGGCGCTGGGGTACGTCGCCGTCTACCTGGCGTATCTCACCGTCGCGCTCGAGTCGGAGCTGCTCCATTGGGTGACGCTCGTCGTGCTGCCCATGGTGCTCGTCCGATTCCTGCGGCCGCCAAGGACCCGGGGTGTGGCGGCCATTCTCGTGTCGTTCGGTCTGCAGCGCGGCAACCTGTGGCGCGGTGTCGGATGGGCCGCGCTGGCGACGCTCGCCATTGGGGTCTTCCAAGGCATGGGCGGCTCCAGCCACGCCGAGGAGATCAGGGACGTCGTGCGGTCGGGGCGCGTTCTCTGGGCCCTGCCCGTGGCGTTCCTCGCCATGCTGCTCACGGCGGGATTCACCGAGGAGTTCTTCTTTCGCGGCTTTCTGCAGACTCGGCTCACGGCGCTGTCCGGCTCCAGACTCGTCGGCCTGGTTGCATCAGCGCTGCTCTTCGGTATGTACCATATGCCGTACGCGTAATCTGCACCCGAATTGGCCCACGCGGGGCGATCTCGGTGCCGCGATCGGATCGGCCATGGGGCAGGGGGGCATTGCCGGCCTGCTGCTGGGCGCGCTGTACTTGGTGAGCCGAGGTAACCTGCTCGCGTGTGTCGTGCTGCACGCAGGTGTCAACGCCGTCTGGGTCATGACCATGATCAAGTTTGGCGGATAGCACAACGGAGAAGGACTGATGATGAGCCGAATGCAGATCTCGCAAGGAGTTGGGGCCATGGCCATGACGCTGACACGGGCACGCGTGCCGCGACGAACGTTGATCCTGGCGATGCTCGCCTTCGCCGGTTTCCCGAGCGGCACGGCCGGTGCTCAGGCGTGATGGTGCCGATGGCGGACGGTGTCCAGCTGGCGACCGATGTCTATCGACCGACCCCGGTTGGGCGGTATCCGGCAGTCTTGATGCGCACCCCGTACGATGCGAGTCAGGCGTCCTGGCTCGGAAGCGGGATGGCAAGCAAGGGATTCGTGGTGGTGCTGCAGGACGTGCGGGGTCAGGGGCGATCCGAGGGGCAGTTCATTCCGTTCGCGAACGAGCGCCGTGACGGCACGACCACGGTGGACTGGATCGTGGAGCAGCCGTGGTCCAACGGCCAGGTCGCACTGTGGGGTGCCTCGTATCACGGGTTCGCGGCATTCGAGATCGCCAT
>JBDHDN010000158.1:0-12530 GCA_039591485.1 Gemmatimonadota bacterium | reverse complement strand
CTCTATGCCGATCTGATCAGTCCTGCTCCGTCGCCGCTGGAGCCGTTCGTCTTCCAGTTCCAGAACGTCGCTCGCGCACGCGTGGCCGGCTTCGATGTCGGCGTGAACGCGCAGCTCGTGCCAGATGCGCTCGAGTTGAGGGCGACGTATCTCTGGCTCGAGACGGAGGACCGCGATACCGGGGCGGCCCTGCCGTACCGGGCGCGCCACAACGTCACCGCGACCCTCGACGTCTTCCGCGGACTCGCGGGCCTCGATCTGCGCCATCGCAGCCGGGTCGAGGAGGTGCTCGTCTACCCGCTCGATCCGCGCTCGCACATGACGGTGGTCGATCTGCGCCTAGGGTATCGCGTGCTGAACGTCCTGTGGCAGCTGAAGGTGGCCAACCTGTTCAACGAGTTCTACGTCGACGTGCAGGAACGGAACCCTGGTGCACCGCGCAGCATCGCACTGACGGGTGTCTACGGGTTGTAGGCCGCTGACCTCGGGGTAATTGCCAAACGGGCCACTGGAGAATCCAGGTGAGCCGGGCCCTTTCAGGTCGTGCTCGGCGAGGGGGTTGGCTGGCAAGAGCCTCCGGTGTGTGCCGAAGAAACCCCGCACGGAACAGCCCGATCGTGTGTGATCCCCGTCATCGTTGACGCCGCCCGTCATCGCCACGCTTAACCATTCCCGAAATGTCCGACGCCAGTTGCGGCGGAACGCCTCCGTTCCGGGTCTGGCGGTGTGTGACGCTCAAGAGGAGTGGATGCTATGCAGGCGCTGCAAGCCTTCGTGCCCACGGAGTGGCGGGGAGCGGTCGATCTCTTGTCCGCACCGATCGCGTGGATTCCCGAATGGCACGCGATGATGATCAACTTCGTGTGGTTCGGGGACGCCGGGCCGGAGACCGCGTTCAAGCGTGTCGTGGTGCTCTTGCCGATGCTGCTCGTGCTGGTGGGGGTCTGGGTGACCATGGGGTCGTTGTACACGCTCCCCTTCCGCTCGAACCGCGGCCGCTTCGTCACGGCGATGCTCACGACCTGGTGGGACGCCGGACGCACGGTGTGGTTCTTCTGGGCGGGAATCATCCGTCTCGCTGTCGTTCTCGTCGGGTGGGCGTGGGGCCTCCTCCGGTTCGCGGTCCGGTTCGTCGGTGCCGCGTTCGGCGCCGGCTTCCGCTCGCCGCTCCGGGTGCTCGACTGGACCTCGCGAAACTACTTCAAGCCGGGTGTGCCGTGGCTGGCATTCCTCGCGCTGCTGCTGTGGTCTGCCGTCGAGGCGCTGATCTTCATGTACACGCTGCAGCCAACGCTCAGCGAGGTCCTTGCCGGCATCACGGGTTTCGCGCCGGATCCGCGCATCATGGCACCGCTCCTCTGGGTGTTCCTGTTCTTCCTCGTGCTCGGCAGCTTCTCGTGCATTCACGCGCTCGGCACTGCGCTCAAGGAGAAGAACATCCCGCAGATCGTGCAGATGTCGTTCGTGGAACTCTTCGTGATGTTCTTCGAAGTGATCTTCCTGTACCGCGAGCTGATCGACGCGATCACGCCGTGGATCGCGCAGACCACCAACGAGCAGGTGCAGCTCGGACTCATCGCGACCCTGGCGCTCGCGTCGTTCGGGTGGGTGGGCGTGAGGGGAATGACCTGGTTCCTGTTCGGGCGCTACGGGACACCGGCACTCGTCGCCGTCTTGGCCCGTGAGACTATCAGCCAGGACGAGTCAGAGGGACGCGTCCCGCTCTCGGTGCAGCCCGAGTTCTGGAAGGCTCCGGTCGCGGCCCTCAAGGCGGACGTCGAGTGGTTCCGCAAGGAAGGACGCCGTGTCTTCGAGCTGTTGTCGCTGCCGGTGCTGCAGCTGGTGGCGGCGGCCGTGAACTTCCCGGTCGTGGCCGTTGGCTCGCGGCCTCTGTTCGCGCTGCCGTTCCGCAGCCTCGAGGAGGTACTGGTGAAGACACCTCGTATCGGCGTGGGGAGGCGTCCGATCGCCTCCTCGCGGCCCCAGCCGGCACACGACGCGGGAGGGGCGTGATGCGCTGGCTCCGAATCGCAGCGGCATCCGCCGCGCTCATCGCCGTTGCCGCATCGTGCGTCCCGGACGACGGCGCGCGGCAGTCTCGCTCGACCCTCGTGGTCGGCATCGACGTGAGCGGCTCGTTCCGCTCCGGGGGGACCTACGATGACGCGATCGACTTTGCTGCGCACTATCTCTACGGTCACCTGAACGGACTTGGTGAGCTCCGCGTGCCGTCGGCGGTGTTCGTCGGCTCGGTCGGCGGCGCGCGCGTGGGAGAGCCGAAGTCGTTCCAGCCGATCCACGCCTTTCAGGAGAAGTCGATCGACGAGATCGCGACACAACTGCGCGAGTTCTTCCCCCCGGAGGATGCGTTCACCGATTTCAACGCGTTCTTCGGGAGGGTGGCTACCCTCGTCAAGCGCCAGGGGCTCATCCTCGCTCCGCTCGACGTCGTGATCCTGAGCGACGGCATTCCTGACCGCACGGGCCGATGGGCGGGCGACACCACCGACGCGTACGCGCAGATCGACGTGGGCCCGTTGGAGTACCTCTCGCGGAGTGTGACCGTCCGGCTGCTCTACGGGTCGCCGACCGCCTCCGTAGCGTGGGAGCGCGACGTGGACCGCCAGCGGGTGCGGATGTGGACGGTGGATCGCCAGGTCATGTCCGGGGGGCGCGAGCAGGTCGATGCCGGTGTCGAGCCGGGCCAGCAACTGGATCTGTGGGACTGGATCAGCGACAACGTCGACTTCCGGGTGCGGAGCCGCCGGTTGTAGACGTCGGCTGGTGCCGGCACGCCAATGCGCGCGCCGGCACCCTGGGGTGGCCCGACACCGCTGAGCACGCTACGCTTGATCCGTGCTCACGGGAGCGGACATGTCGGCCAATACGTCCAGGTCACCACAGGGCCACCTCATCGACCGCGACGGACTCCTCGACCGATTCCTCTCCTATGCTCGCATCTGGACGACGAGCGATGAGGCGAGTGAGACGACACCCTCCAGCGCCTGCCAGTGGGACCTCGCGCGGCTCTTGGAGTCGGAGCTGCGTGACGTGGGCCTGGACGACGTGCATCTCGATGACAGTGGCTACGTGTATGGACGGCTGCCGGAACGTCTGCCAGCCGGGTCGTCGCGCACCGGACAGATCCCGACGGTCGGGCTCGTGGCACACATGGACGTCTCGCCTCAGGTGTCCGGCCGCAACGTCAAGCCGATCGTGCACGCGCAGTACGATGGAGGCCCGATCGCCCTCCCGGGCGCGCCCGACGTGGTCTTGACGCCGGAGGACGACCCCCCGCTCGGCGAGTGCGTGGGGCTGGACGTCGTAACGTCGGACGGAACCACGCTGCTCGGCGCCGATGACAAGGCCGGCATCGCGGTGATCATGACGGCGCTCGAGACGCTCCAGCGGCACCCCGAGATCGAGCACGGCCCGATCGCCGCGGCATTCACCGTGGACGAGGAAATCGGGCGCGGCGTGGACAAGTTCGACCTCGAGCGATTCGGCGCCGAGGTGGCGTATACGATTGACGGTAGCGGTGTCGGGGAAATCGAGGACGAGACGTTCTGCGCAGATACCATGATCGTGACGGTACGCGGGCGCAACGTCCATCCCGGCTATGCCAAGGGCAAGCTGGTCAACTCGATGAAGGTCGCGGCCGACCTCCTCACCCGCCTGCCCAAGGACCGGCTCTCTCCCGAGACGACCGACGGTCGCGACGGGTATGTCCATCCGCACGCGCTCGAGGGCAACGAGGAACGAACGGTCATTCGGCTGCTGATCCGCGACTTCACTGTGCAGGGGCTCGAGGCGCTCGAGGCGATGATCCGGCGGCAGGCGACCGCAGTCGAGCGTTCCTATCCGGGCTCGACCATTGCTATCGAGGTGAAGCCCTCCTATCGCAACATGAAGGTCGTTCTGGACCGACGTCCGGAGGCCACGGCGTTTGCCGTGGAGGCAATCCGCGGGGCCGGTTTGCCCGTAATCCGCAAGCCCGTGCGCGGCGGCACCGATGGCGCACGACTCTCGTTCATGGGACTGCCGACGCCGAACCTCTTTGCCGGTGGGCACAACTTCCACAGCAAGCGGGAGTGGGTCGCAGTACAGCACATGGAGCGATCGGTAGAAGTCGTGCTCCGCCTCGTCGGCATCTGGGCCGAGCGCGGGGAGCGGAAAGGACTGTTGGACGTTTCCCGGTAGCGATCGGGTCTGGATGTGTTGGGGCGCGGTGCTCGTCGCACCTTCATAGTTGCCTCACGTCCACTTCATGGCGGCACGGCGAGGATGCAGGCGTGCGGGTGCCGACCGCACGCAACCGTTTCCGACGTCGAGGGGATCCGCTATGCGCCTTCTCAAGCGCAGCCTGCCGTTCCTGTCGGCTGCCATCATGTCGTTCCCGACGCTTCCATCGCAGTTAGCAGCCCAGAGCGGCGCGACGGGGGACGTCGGGTCAATCCCCGTGACGAGTGGCGAACAGCTCTACCAGGCTGCATGCGCCAACTGTCACGGCAGTGATGGCACGGGGGTACCGCAGACGACCGCCGGTTTCGCCCTGCCACTGCCCGACTTCACCGACTGTTCGTTTGCCTCGCGGGAGCCGACCTCCGATTGGGTAGCGGTGGCGCACGAGGGGGGGCCGGTGCGGGGCTTCGCAGCGATCATGCCGGCCTTCGGTGACGCCGTGTCCGCCGAACAGCTCGAGCGGGTGATCGATTACATCCGGGGCTTCTGCGGGAACGCGAGTTGGCCGGCCGGCGACCTGAACATGCCGCGGGCCATGTTCACGGAGAAGGCGTTTCCGGAAGACGAGTTGGTCTATACGGTCGGTGCGCAGATGGAGGGACCCGGCGGGATCAGCAACGAGATCGTGTACGAGCGGCGCTTCGGCCCACGAAGCCAGATCGAGGTCGTCGTGCCGTTCGCGTTCGAAGAGCAAGTGTCGGACACGGCAAACGGCTGGCAGGGTGGCATCGGCGATGTCGCGCTCGGTGTAAAGCACGCACTGTTCCACAGCGCGCGCAGCGGGTCGATCGTCAGTCTGGCGGCCGAGGTGAAGCTCCCCACCGGGAACGAAGATCGGGGGTTCGGGGCCGGCACGGCCGTGTTCGAGCCGTTCCTCTCGTTTGGACAGCTGCTGCCGCTCAACGGCTTCTTCCAGTTGCAGGGTCTGGCGGAGTTCCCCTTCGAGACCGAAGGGCGGGAGAGCGAGGGCGCATTGCGCGCGACACTCGGCACGACTGTGACGCAAGGACCCTGGGGCCGGGCGTGGTCGCCGATGGTCGAGGTATTGGCCGCACGAGCGTTCGAGTCCGGCGCCACGACCGAATGGGACGTCGTGCCCCAATTCCAGGTCACGCTCAACACCCGCCAGCACATCATGGCAAACGTCGCCGTGCGGATTCCGGTCAACGATACGGAGACCCGTCATCCGAGCCTGCTGTTGTACATCCTCTGGGATTGGTTCGATGGCGGCTTCTTCCAGGGCTGGTAGCGTCCCGTCGTGGATCCGTATGAGCCGACCATCCGAAAGGGAAGTCCGATGCGGCGTATCCTGAGCATCAGCGCGATCGTTGTCTTCATCGCGGGCAGCGGAGACCTGGCCACGGGGCAGACGGCGGTCGGCATGGCGGACTCGCTGTTCCGCACGGCGGACATGTGCATGGGATGCCACAACCAGCTGGTCGCCCCGAACGGTGAGGACGTTTCCATTGGATTCGACTGGCGATCGTCCATGATGGCCAACGCTGCCAGGGATCCGTACTGGCAAGCGGGGGTTCGGCGGGAGATGATGGACCACCCGGCCGCGGCCGTTGCCATCGAGGACAAGTGCTCGATCTGCCACATGCCCATGGCTCGCTACATGGCCCATGCTGGGGGAGGGCAGGGGGAGGTGTTCACCAATCTGCCTGTGGCGCAGGCGGCGTCGCCCGCGGCAGTGCTGGCTGCAGACGGCGTGTCCTGCGCCACGTGTCACCAGATCGACTCCGAAGGGCTCGGGCAGCCCGAGAGCTTCACGGGCGGATTCAGCGTCGACCATCAGACGTCTCTGGGGCAGCGCATCGTGCACGGGCCGTTCGAGGTAGATGCTGGGCGACAGCGCATCATGCGCTCCGCGTCGGGGTTCGCACCGGAAGAGGCGCCGCACATTCAATCGGCTGCCCTGTGCGGCTCCTGCCACACGTTGTACACCCACGCCCTGAACGCCGAAGGCGAAGAGGTAGGCGAGCTGCCGGAGCAGATGCCGTATCTCGAGTGGCTCCACAGCGCGTACGCCGATGACGAGAAGCCGTGCCAGTCGTGCCACATGCCGGAGGTGGAGGGCGAGGTGGCGGTGTCGGGCGTGCTCGGCCAACCGCGAGCACACGTGTCACGCCACGTGTTCCGCGGTGGCAACTTCTTCATGCCGAGACTGCTCAATCGGTATCGCACCGAGCTCGGCGTCCAGGCGCTCCCGCAGGAGCTCGATGCCACGGCGAGCCGCTCTATGGAGCACCTTCGTACTCGTTCGGCAGTCGTACGGGTGGAGGACGTGTCGCGCGAGGGAAACCATCTCGAGTTCGAACTGATCGTAGACAACTTGGCGGGACACAAGCTGCCGACCGCCTATCCCTCGCGCCGCGCATGGCTGCACGTGATCGTGGCCGATGCCTACGGGAACGTGGTGTTCGAGTCCGGTGCGGTCAGGCCGGATGGTTCCATCGTGGGTAACGACAACGATGACGACCCCGGTCGCTTCGAGCCGCACCGCATGCGGATCGAGACCGGCGACGACGTCCAACTCTACGAAGCGATCATGGGGCACTACGAGGGCGGCCCGACGACGGGGCTGCTGAACGGCGTGCGGTATCTCAAGGACAACCGCCTCCTGCCCGACGGGTTCGACAAGGTGACGGCCGATCACGGCGTCGCCGTACAGGGGAGCGCACGGAACGATGCGGACTTCGCGGGCGGCTCGGACCGGATCCAGGTCGCGGTGTCGGTCGCCGACGCGGCGCCACTCTCCATCACGGCCGAGCTGCTCTACCAGCCGATCGCGTACCGCTGGGCGCACAACCTCTCGAAATACGAGGCCGAGGAACCGCAGCGATTCGTCCGGTACTTCGAGGCGATGGCGAGTGGTTCCTACCAGATGCTGGCGCGGACGTCGATGCGCGTGGAGTAACCGCTCGTCAGATTCCTCGAAGGGCTAGCGGAGCGTGATGAGCAGGAACACCGGTCGATGGTCGGAGGCGACGCGCTCGTCGATCACGCGGTAGGCGATTGCCTCGATCGATTCCTCCGGTCGGTACATCGCATGGTCGATCTCCACGCGCGGAGCGTCAGCCGGCCACGTTCGGCGGTCGTCGGGGGGCTTGCTTGGGAGCTTCCACTTGCCACCGAGTAGCCGCATCACGGCATCTCCCGGTTGCGAGTTGAAGTCGCCGACGAGCAGTACCGGCGCCGTCTCCTCTCCGAAGATGTCGATCACCCGACGTGCCTGCTCAAACCGCTCGGCTTCGTTCCGATAGAGGTGGATTCCGACGAACACGAGCTCGGACCTCGAGGATGACGGCCGGATGCGCGCCGCCAGCGCCGATCTCGGCTCTGTGCCGCCAGGCAGCTCGTGATTCCACTGCTCGAGAACGGGGGTGGCGGACAGAATCGCCATCCCGTAGGCACCACCCTCGTACTCCATGAACCGGCCAAACGCGTAGTGCGGTAGCTCCGAAAGCTCGGCGAGCAGCGCGGCCTGATCGACACCCCCTGTCCGCGCCGTGCACGAGTCCACCTCTTGGAGCAGCACGACATCCGGTGCGAGCGCACGGATCACGGCGGCCGTCCGCTCGAGGTCGACGCGGCCGTCCATTCCGGTGCCGTGTCGGATGTTGTAGGACAGCACGCGCACGGTGTCCTGCGCATGCGTGCACGGTGGGCCCAGCGACATGCCCGCGCAGAGCAGAGCGCTGAGAGTCCAAGGACGCGCTCGTCCAGGAACGCGGTGCCACATGACTGCTCGCAATGCGTTGACGGCCGGGAGCTGCCGGGGTGCAGGGAGCCCGTGATCCGCTCCTCGCTGCCCATTTCAACCCGACGTCCGAGCCCAGCAGGCTCACGGCTGTGCCGGCGGCGGGGCGAAGCTGCGTACTCGAGAAGTATGCCGGCGGTCGTGCCTCGTCCTCGGCCGCCAAGTACACGGCGTAGACGCTTCCGTCCTTTCCTCGCGTGAATCGCAGTCTGCCTTCCACATGTGGAGCGATCGCGCGCGTTCCGTAGATCGCTTCACCATTGATCTCGAGCCATGCACCGAGCGCGGCGAGACGGTCGAAGGCCGCAACATGCCATGTGCCATCCGGGCCCGGACCAATGTTCAGCAGCAGATTGCCGCCCTTGGCCACCACATCGGCGAGCATGTGGACGAGCTGCCGTGCGCTCTTGTACCGGTCGTCCGGGACATATGACCAGCTCGTCGCCATCGGCATCGGAACTTCCCAGGGATGGAGCAGGGCCTCGTCGGGGACACGTGCCTCCGGGGTGAGGTAGTTCTGGTAGGGTCCCGGCACGGCGCGGTCGACCACGATCAGGCCCGGCTGCTTCGCCCGGGCGTTCTCAACGAGCCGCGGCATGTCGATGTCCTGGCTCTGGAGCCGCATGAACCGATAATCCGGTCGGTTCATGCGCTCGCGTATCTCCTCGTCGGTCAGGGTCCGCACCCAGCCGCCGTCGAGCCAGAGGATGTTGACCGGTCCGTAGTTCGACATCAGCTCGTCGATCTGCCCGTGGGTGTACTCCACGAACCGTTGCCAGCGATCCGGGTACCGCTCGATGTCGTAGTTGGGATTGCGATCAGGCGTCGCGAAGTAGGGCCACCAGTAGTCAGGGCTGTGCCAGTCAGGCTTCGAGAAGTAAGCGCCGATCCAGAAGCCCCGCTCCCGGAAGGCCTCAAAGATCGCGGCGGTGACGTCGGCCTTCGGGTGTGCGTGGAACGGGGTCGCCGGTGCCGTGATGCGGTAGTCCGTCAGCCGAGTGTCAAACATGCTGAAGCCGTCGTGATGCTTGGTGGTGAAGACGACATACTTCATGCCGGCGTCATGCGCGGCCCTGGCCCAGCGCTCCGGATCGAACGCGGTAGGGTTGAACGTGGTCTGGAGATTCTCGTATGCCTTCTTGTACTCGAGGTAATCGTCCATCGACCGCGTGCACCACGGCTCGTCCTCGGAGCATAGCGACCACGATTCGACGATGCCCCATTGGCTGTACGGTCCCCAGTGCATGAGCAGGCCGAGCTTGAGGTCCTGCCACTGCTCGAGCTTCTGTTGTACGAGCGGATCCGGGTCCTCCACGTAGGCGTGCTCCTGTGCCGCCGCAGTGGTGACCACGAGTCCGGCGAAGATGACCGTCGCGACACCGCGGCGGAGGCAGTGCGGCGTCCCTCCAGTTCGTGCGGCGTGTCTCTCCCGCTCAGTGGCGCGCATCGTATCCCTCCAGAGCGATCGTCCATGCCCACGTGCCCGGTATCTCACGATACGGCACGCCGGACAGGTCGACGTACAGCGTGTCGCCGGCGTATCGTGCGGGCAGCGTCCCCTCGCGTCCCAGGAGGGAGATGCGTGTACCGCGGGGCGGCGCGGGAATGGGCAACGCCAGCTCGGCATCGGGCCACTCGAATGTGATCGCGTACAAGGTCCCGCCTCGCGTGGTGTACACGAGGTGCCGCCGCTGGCCTCGGTAAACGGCGCGCAGCCCGTGCGCTTCCGTGCCCGCGTCTGCGAGGAGTCGACGGAACGGGACGATCTCGCGTGCCTGACTCGCACTCGACCAGAAGAGCCGCATCGAGGCGTTCTGTTTGCCCTCATGGTAGCTGACACGGATGGGAACCCCCACGCCCGCATTCAGCGTGACGCCACGCGCGACCGGCGTGGAGCTGTCCCATGCATCGACCACGAGCGTGTCGGCGACCCATGCACGTGCTCCATCGTCCGCTTGGATCTCGAAGGTGTAGCGCTCTGAGTAGAGGGGTTCGAGGTACCCCGTCCACTTTCCGCTGAAGTCGTCCTCGGGGATTGCCGGATCGGGCCCGTTACGCACCCAGTCGAAGTCGATCGTCGCGTCGACTCGCTCGACGGTGACCTCGTGCCACTCACCGGCCCGGACCCACGGTCGCGATCCGTAGATCGCGTCGCCGTTCACGGCCAGCCACTCGCCGAGTTGCACCAAGCGCTCCTGCTGCAAGAGCGGGATCTGCCCGTCGGCGCCGGGACCGACATTGAGGATCATCCCCCCGCCATCCGCCACCGTCCCGACGAAGAAGCGTATCAGGGCGTCCGGTGCCATGTACGCTGCGAGGCGCTCCTTCCGGTTGAGCCCGAAGGATCGTCCGAGCCCACGAACCTCGGCCCAGGGTCGCTCGGTTTCGACGATCCCCGCACTGTACTCGGGCGTGCGGAAGCCGATATCGCTGCCGGCGCCCCAGCGGTCGTTCACGATCGCCTCGTCCCCGACCATGTCGTAGTACCAGCCGATCAGCTCCCGGGCATGCCACTGCTCGGCGGTGTTGAGCCACTCCCCATCGACGAACAGCACCGACGGGGTGTACGCAGAGATCAGTTCCATGAGTTGCGGGATCATGTGCTGCTCGACGTACGCCCCGATCGACTCAGGTGGATCGCGATACCATCGGTGCAGGGGGTGGGTCCATTCGGCGAGCGAGTAGTACAGCCCCATGCGGAGTCCGGCGTCACGCACCGCCCCGCTCAGCTCGCCGACGACATCCCGTCGCGGCCCCACGTCGAGGCTGTTCCACCCCTCGGCGTACTCGCTCGGCCAGAGCGCGTAGCCGTCGTGATGTTTGGAGACCAGCACGACGTACTGGGCTCCGCTGCGGCGGAACAACTCTGCCCATTCCGGTGGATCGAAGAGCTCCGCGCGGAAGTGCGGGGCCAGATCGTAGTACGTCGCTTCCTCCCCGTACCACTCGCGCATCACACGCGTGCGCAGCGTATCGCCTACCTCGAGACCACGCAGAAACCACTCGCCGTACTGCTCTGCCTCCCCCACGGCCGGTACGGAGTACACTCCCCAGTGGATGAAGATGCCGAGCTTTGCGTCCGTGAACCATGCAGGGTCCGGTCGCTGGCGTAGTTCCTCCCAGCTCGGCGCAGGCTCTTGGGCTGCCGCCGCGCTGGCGAGCAGCAACACGCACGCCAGACACGCACGAGTCATCGGCACGTCAGGGCGCGACGGAGTTGGGCCGGAGCCGTCGCTCAACGGCGGGCCGGACGCTCCCCATGCCGGCGAGCTCGGCGAGGCGCAGGGCCTCGTCGGGCTCGAAGCCGCGCTCGGCAGCGAGCCACGTGGCCCACAGACCGGACACGCGGTTGCCCGATCCGCAGTGCAGCACCACTGGGCCGTCGGCACTGCCGAGCACCGAGTCCAGTCGCATCACCTGTGCATCGGTGATGTCGGTGACCGGGCTGGGCATCGCGATCCGTACGAAGCGCATGCCGAGGCTCTCGACCACGGCCTGTTCGTCCCAGTCGATCTCGTCGTCGGCGCGGGTCGTCACCACGGTCGTATAGCCCTCGGCGGCGAGGGTCGCGAGCGCTTCCTCCGTCGGCTGACTGCCGATGAGGACCTCGCCGGAGCGTGCGCAGCTGCGCAAGCCCTCCACCGTGCAGGGGACCGGATCGGGGATGATCGCAAGTTCCAAGGCGGCGGGCGGCTCCCCGTCAGCGGCGCGGTCGGCTGGTCGGTCGAGGCACGCGAGAAGGGCCGCGAGGACCAGCGCGAGGGGGAGGTATCGGATCATCGTATTGCTCCTTGTCTCGGTGCACCAGGCTCACCGAGGGGATGGTAGCCTGATGGCCGACGCGTGGGCACCCCAGGATGCCTCGGCTACCCGAGGATGGGCTTCATTGCGCTAGGACCGTCTGCAACGGTATCTCTGCAGTGTCCGCCGGCACGCGGCATGTGGGGTAGACGGCGATGTCCACTTGGTTGCCAGGTCCGTCGTCCCGTCCTCGCAGCTCGCAAAGCCTGTGGCGCCAGCGGTCCCACACGAAGTCCTCACCGGGCATCGCGGCCCAGCGGAACATGTGCGCCGCCCACAGCACCGCCACCGCGGTCAACACCCACCAGGCCCACCGGAGCACCATCGTGTCCTTCACCTGTCGCATGTGTCCGTCCTCATGTCGTGGAGGGTAGTCGCCAATCGGGTAATTGGATTGTGGAGCCAAAGGAGTTCAAGGGTCCCTGCCTTGACAGGGACTCGCATCGTAGCGAAATAGCCCAGGATTTCTGTCGGATATCACCTGCTGCCATTCGGGGGAGGATCGCGACCGTGGCGTGGAACGAACGCATCGATAATCTGCAATGGGTCGCGCTCAAGGGCGTTGCCGAGGGTGTATCGATCACGAAGCTGCTTGGAATTGCATTTGACAAGGCGTCGAGGGGTGGACACGAGCTGCGCTGGAGCGCCGCGACCATTCGGCCAGGTGGCAAGTTCTCCCATCATGCCCATCCTCACCCGCAGTGCTTCTACTTCGTGAAGGGCA
>JBDHDN010000157.1:0-8284 GCA_039591485.1 Gemmatimonadota bacterium | reverse complement strand
AGCATTCCAGCAGCAATCGCACGTCCTCGACACTGCGCGGGAGCAGGCCAGCCGGAGCTGCCGTCTCCCGATACGCATCGAGAAACGAGCGACTCACCCAGAAGCGCCACTCATCCATCCATGGCTTGAGCGTCTCGACGTCCTCGGGACGCACGCGCCCATCGAGCAACGCGGATTCTGCGGCATAGTCGAAGGACCGCAACATGCCGGCGACGTCTACCAGCGGCGATCGTTTCAGCCGCCGCTGACCGAGTGAGAGCGCGGGCTCACCTTCGAAGTCGAGGATAATGAAGTCTCTGCCGGTATAGAGCACCTGCCCGAGGTGATAGTCACCGTGGCAGCGAATCCGCATGCCGGTGAGCTGCCGCTGAGTGACCGTGCGGAACCGCGTTACGATGGCGTCTCGCTCGGTCAGGACCGCCTCGGCGATACCGCGGACATCCGATGGGAGGCTACGCACACGCTTGCCAAGCAGCGTCAGACTCAGCTCCGCCTTTGAGCGCAGCGACTGGTAGAGCGACCGCTGATACAGTCCGGTGAACGGCTCCGGCACGAACGCGGGATCGTCGTCGCGCGACCCAAGCGCCACATGCAGCTCGGCCGTTCGTTGTCCCAGGAGCCGCGCCGACTCGAGGTAGATCCCCACCATCTCACCGATATTCGGCGGATACTCCGCCGCCTCCTCAGATAGGACGGGTCCGGGCCGCTCCGCTGGGGCACTCACCTCTGCATTCCCCGTCAGCACGCGCTCGAAGTAGTGGTCGACGGCATCCAGGGTGTACCGCCACGCGTCACCCTCGTTCCCCACGAAGGTGTGCACGACCCCGATCGTGAGCGGCTCCTGATCGGGGCGTCGGTATTCGACCGAGCCGACGACGGCCGGCACGTGCCGGAATGCCGTGCGGGTCGTGAGGAACCGACCGACCTCCAGCTCCGGGCTCACACCTTCGTCGAGCCGTCGGAACAGCTTCATCACGAAGCTGCTGCCGAACACGACGGAGGAGTTGCTCTGCTCGAGGCCGAGAAGCGTCGGCTCCAGATCCGCCGGCGCTGACCGCTTCAGTGCCTCCCGCAACACCTTCAGTGCCGTCGTGGTGACCGCACCGTCCCTCCCCCGAAGCCGGCGTCGGCTCGGCAGGGTATCAAGCAGCCAATTACAGAAGCCGCTGTGAGCCACCGCGTCGTACACGACACCGACCTCGCTCCCGTCTTTGCGTCGGATTCGGGCCACTGCCGTGCCCCGCTCGACCTGCTCCTCCGCCGCCTCAGCCGTCGCGAGCCCTAGGGGCACGAAGTACACATCGGGGTCACCTTCGGTGTAGCTCACCTGAATCAGCGTCAGGTAGACCGACTCCCTGGCAACCTCGACGCGCACCGTCTCCACGATTCGCACGCCCAAGATGTCCCGCGCCTTGGCCCCGAACCAGCGGCGCTGTGGCAGCCACCGCATCAGGCCCCGCTCGAGCCGCTCCGCCGGCGTTCCCTCGATCGCCTCCTCCCATGCACCCGTCACAGTCACGACGGCCAACCGCGTGCCCGCCGGCGCGAGATCGACCTCCTCAGCGGCCTGCTCCAGCGCGAACCAGTAGAACGTATGCGGCGCGAGCGTGAGGAAATACGGGTCTTTCGTGACGGCCGGGAATCGCGTCTGGCCGAAGACTTCCACCGGTACGCTTCCCTCGAAGCGTGCGAGATCCAGATCGGCGCACTGGACGAATCGCGATAGATTCGCGATCACAAGCAACCGCTCCCCCTCAGTCTCCCGCAGGAATGCCAGGACCTTGCGGTTCTCCGGCTGCAGGAACTCGATCGTCCCGGTGCCGAGCACGGGATAGCGCTTCCGCTGGGCGATCAGGCGCTTCATCCACCACAGGAACGACTGCGGATTGTGCTGTTGTGCCTCGACGTTGATGGCCTCGAAGTGGTATTCCGGGTCGATGATGACCGGCAGGAACAGGCGCTGCGGATTCGAGCGCGAGAAGCCGGCGTTGCGGTCGGCACTCCACTGCATCGGCGTTCGGACACCGTTACGGTCGCCCAGGTAGATGTTGTCGCCCATGCCGATCTCGTCACCGTAGTAGAGGATCGGCGTGCCGGGAAGCGAGAAGAGCAGACTGTTCATCAACTCGATCTTCCGGCGATTGTTGCCCATCAGCGGCGCCAGCCGACGCCGGATGCCGAGGTTGATGCGGGCACGAGGATCCCGCGCGTACACGCGGTACATGTAGTCCCGATCCTCGTCGGTCACCATCTCGAGCGTGAGCTCGTCGTGATTACGCAAGAACACCGCCCACTGCGCGCCATCTGGAATGGGCGGGGTTTGCTCCAGGATGTCCACGACGGGGAAGCGGTCCTCCGTGTGGATCCCCATGAACAGGCGCGGCATCACCGGGAAGTGGAACGCCATGTGGCACTCATCGCCATCGCCGAAATACGCTACGGCGTCGTCAGGCCACTGATTCGCCTCCGCCAGGAGCATCCGGTCCTGGTACTTCCGATCGACATGCCGCCGGAGCTTCTTGAGGAACTCATGCGTTTCGGGCAGGTTCTCGCAGTTGGTACCCTCGCGCTCATACAGATACGGTACCGCATCCAACCGGAGTCCATCGACCCCCATGTCGAGCCAGAAGTCGAGCGCCTTGGTCACCGCGCGATGCACCGCGGGGTTGTCGTAGTTCAGATCGGGCTGATGCGAGTAGAACCGATGCCAGTAGTAGGCCTTTGCGACGGGATCCCAGGACCAGTTGGACTGCTCGAAGTCTTGGAAAATGATACGCGCGTCTCGGTAGCGGTCCGGCGATTCGCTCCAGACGTACCAGTCGCGGTAGCGGCTGCCCGCCGGCGCCTGCCGGGCGCGCTGGAACCACGGATGCTGATCCGACGTGTGGTTCAGTACGAGCTCGGTGACGACCCGGAGATCGCGCTGGTGTGCCTCGCGCAGGAACGCGCGAAAGTCGCGGAGCGTGCCGTAGGCGGAATGGACGTCGGTATAGTCGGCGATGTCGTACCCGTCATCCCGCAAGGGAGAGGGGTAGAACGGAAGCAGCCAGAGCGTCGTGACCCCGAGGTCCTGCAGGTAGTCGAGCTTCTGGGTGAGACCGCGGAAATCACCGATGCCGTCGCCATTGCTGTCGGCAAACGCGCGGACATGCAGCTGGTAGATCACCGCATCCTGGTACCAGCGGCCGTCACTCATCGTCGGCCTCCCGCACCTCGAGCCGTAGCACGTGTGCGACCTGCCGTTCGGGATCGAGCCGCACGTAGTTCCGGGCGCCACGCCAGGTATACCGCTCACCCGTCAACAGGTCCTCGACGTCGTACCACTCATCCTCACCCCGGCCGATGGCGTCCAACGGCACGTACACCATCGCCTCCTGCGGCTGGTGGGCATCGAGATTGACCACGCAGAGCAGGTGGTCGTCACCGGACCACTTGTGGTAACACAGCACCTGGTCGTTCTCGGTGCGGCAGAACCTGAGGTTTGGCAGTTGGCGGAGGGCAGTGTGCTGACGCCGCAGTCGATTGACGAGCTTGATGTCGTGGTTGATGTTCCCCGACGCACCCCAATCACGCACCCGAATCTCGTATTTCTCGGAGTGCAGATACTCCTCACTTCCCTCGCGGACCGGGACGTTCTCGCATAGCTCAAAACCCGAGTAGATACCGTACAGCGGCGACAGTGTCGCCGCGAGCAGCAGGCGCACGCGGAACGCTGGCCGCCCACCGTCTTGCAGATACGCGTGCAGAATGTCCGGCGTATTCGCGAAGAAGTTCGGCCGGAAGTACTCGACGACCTCCGGCTTGGTCAACTCGGTGAGGTACTCCTGAAGCTCCCAGGCCGTGTTGCGCCACGTGAAGTACGTGTAGGACTGCGTGAATCCGAGCTTTGCGAGTCCGTGCATTCGGGCGGGCCGGGTGAAGGCTTCGGACAGGAACACGGTATCCGGATGGCGTGTCTTCACCTCGCCGAGGACCCAGTCCCAGAAGGCGAACGGTTTGGTGTGCGGATTGTCGACCCGGAAAATCTTCACGCCCTGCTCGATCCAGAACAGGATGACATCGCGGCACGCCGCCCAGAGGGCCGGATAGTCGTCGCACCAGAAGTTGATCGGATAGATGTCCTCATACTTCTTGGGCGGGTTTTCCGCGTAACGGATCGAGCCGTCCGGACGAATGAAGAACCAATCCGGATGCTCGCGAACCCACGGATGATCCGGTGAGCACTGGAGCGCGTAATCCAGCGCGACTTCGAGCCCGGCTGCCTCAGCGGACCGTACGAAATCTCGGAAGTCGTCGAGTGTGCCGAGCTGCGGATGCACTGCGGTGTGTCCGCCCTCTTCACCCCCGATGGCCCATGGGCTCCCGGGATCCTCGGGAGTCGCTTCGAGTGTGTTGTTCCTACCCTTGCGATGCGTCGTGCCAATCGGGTGAACAGGCGGCAAGTAGACGACGTCGAAGCCCAGGTCCGCGATGGCCGGGAGTCGGGCGGCCGCATCGGCGAAGGTCCCGTGACAGGCAGGATCCATTGTCTGGGATCGCGGAAACATCTCGTACCACGATGCGGTTCCGGCGATCGCACGGTCAACGTCGACTGCATACACGCGGCCATGCCGCACTGCATCCCGCGCGGGGAGACGAACGGTCATCAGTTCGGTGATGCCGGGATGGAGGGCCGCATTGGCCCGGTCGGCATCTGCAAGGCTCTCGTCGCGCAGGCGAGATGCGGCGTGCCGCAGCGCGGTGCGCTCACTTCCCGACGCCCGTGCCGCTGCCTCGTCGAGGAGCAAGGCACCCTCGAGCAACTCCATCGACACGTCGACACGGGCCGCGAGGAACTTCTTGATCTCGAAGACCCAACTCTGCCACCGTTCGGTCCACGCATCGACCGTGAACGTCCATCGCCCGAGCCGATCCGCGACGAAGCTACCGACGAGCCGGTCGAAGTCCTTCTCGTACCGCATCGGCGCCGTAAGCCATCCGTCCGATCCCGGCGCCCGGTAGCGGATACGTCCCATCAGCAAGTCATGCCCTTCCTTGTAGACGGTCGCCTGCACGACCACCTCGTCCCCGATGATCCGCTTCGCGGGAAACCGTCCCCGATCGACCGTCGGCGTGACCCGCTCGATGACGAGATGGGGCAGGCCCGACGCCGGCGGCGTGCCGCTGGCATTGACCTCGGCAAAGGCAATCACGGGCACCCGGTTCGAACGTTTGCCTTGTGAAGCGGTCGGTTCAGGAGTCATCGTACACGCAGTGTCCTCTGGGAGGTTTCCAGGGTCCGGGCCGCACCAGGCCTCACCGTGCGAGGACCTCAGCCAGCTCGAGCAGGTGTGGATCGAGCGGCTTGGTTCGCGAGACCACCTCGGAGAGCGGCGTGCTCGCCATCTCACCTTTGACGGTACCGACCAGGATACCGCTCTCCCCGTCGGCCAGTGCGGACGTGGCGGCAGCGGCCAGCCGGGTGGCAAGAAGTCGGTCGAACGCCGTCGGGATCCCGCCTCGCTGCACGTGCCCGAGTGTCGTTACCCGCAACTCGAACCCCAACTCGTCGCGGTGGTCAGCGAAGTGCTGGGCGAGCGTTTCGGCATCGTATTGGTCACCCTCGGCGACGACGATCAATGCATGCGACTTACCGCGCTCGTAGGCCTGCAGCAGCTCTGCAGCGACCGCGTCGGGATCGGTAGGCACCTCGGGAATGACGACAGCCTCAGCTCCTCCGGCAATACCGGCCATCAGCGCCAGGTACCCGCTGTCGCGTCCCATCACTTCTACCAGAAACGCGCGCTGGTGAGAGGACGCGGTGGTCTTGAGCCGGTCGATTGCCTCGAGCGCGATGTTCAGGGCGGTGTCGACCCCAATGGTGATCTCCGAGCCGTACAGGTCGTTGTCGATCGTGGAGGCCACCCCGACGACCCGGAATCCAGCCTCGTGGAGAGCGTGGGCACCCTGCTGCGAGCCGTTGCCGCCGATCACCACGAGGGCGTCGATTCCATGCTGATTGAGTACCCGCAAGGCCTGACGCTGGCCCTTGGGTGTCCTGAACTCCGGCGAGCGCGCGCTTCCGAGCATCGTCCCGCCCTGCTGGATGATCCCGCTCACGTCGCGCCGACCGAGCGGCACGAGCGTATCGGCGATCAGTCCGGCGTAGCCGTGCCGCACCCCGTAGACCTCCCATCCCTTGTCGATGCCCGTGCGCACGACAGCGCGGATCGCTGCGTTCATTCCGGGCGCGTCCCCTCCGCTGGTCAGCACACCGATGCGTCGCACCATCACGTTCCTTCCGGCTGGCGGTTGTCGAATCTGCCCAGCGAATGTTCTCGGGGTGAGGCGCTCCGTGCAAGCGGTACCGGGTCGCCCCCCGCCTTACGGTTCCCGGGAACCGCCGGTCGAGGCTGACGTCAGACCACGGCCAGAACGGCACACCCGCCGTGGCGCTGTCCCAGACGCCGCGCACGGCATGCACCAACGTTGCGGTCGAGACTCCAGCGCTCTGAAGATGGACCGTAGGGCGCGCTCACAGCCGCGAGCACACCGAAAACGTTGATCAGGGAGACAGGCCGCAGTCCCTCGCAGGTTCGCGTCGCGACCCCGCCGCTCCCAACTGAGAGGTAAACGCTCTGTGGTCAGCGCCCCGTGAGCTGCATCCGCCAGCTCAGGCCAACGGTGATGTCGGGGGCCATCTCACTGAGTCCGACACCGACGTTCAGCCCGAGGCTCCGTCTCCTACCGACCCGCAGGATACTGCCCGTCACCAGCATGCTGCTGGGGTACCCGTCGATCACCGACGACGCGGTGGATAGTGAGCCGGACACACCCCAGCCACCGAGACCAAGGTAGGAGACTGAGGCAGAGAGGAGGAGCGGATTCTCAAGATCCAACTCGGGCAGGCCGCCCATGACCCAGTACGCCGCGTCCACCGAGACCATCGTGGTGAGCCCGAAGAGGTACGAGAGGGACCCAGACCCGCCGAAGTCCCAGGTACCTGTGCCGTAACCCGTGGTGTCGCTGAGTGGTAGCTTCGCGCTCGCGCCGATGAGCAGACTGAGGCGTCCCGACCGGACCGCCGCGGTCGCGCCGATCAACGGGTCACCGGCATGTGCCGCATAGCCCGTCACAGCGCCGGACGGAACCTCGATCGCGGCGGCGGCGCTCGTCGCGCTCGCTCCAACTCGGCCGCGCCGCGCGGATGAGGAGTCCGCCACCGTCCCACCGGATGACCCGCCAGTCGGCACGAGCCCACCTCCCGAAGACGTCAGCAGGGTGGTGTTCTGGACGTACATGGGCAGCGATGCCCGGACCGTCACCGGCCCCTCAGTGAAGGCGAGGCCGGTGGACAACGTCCAGCTGTTCGTGCGTTCCGTGAAGAGGTAGGTGCCGCTGCTGAGCGACAGCGCACCCTCGTAGTGGAGCTGCTGCGTCGAAGCAGCCGGGGTAACCACCACGAGTGCGGCGACCCCGAGCCAGCGCAGTCGCATCACGGGATTGCGATCTCCTGCAGCGCCTGCTGAGCCTGCTCCATCTCCTGGATCATGTTCTTGAGCCGCTCCTGCAGCCGCTCCATGTTCCGGACTCGCGCTTCGGGTTCGGCACCACCGGGCTCCCCGGATGCGGTTGCACTCACCCGTTCCACATTGAGCACCATCTCGCGAATCTGCTGCGCGGCCTCTGCCATCTGCTGTCCCATACGGCGGTACTCCGACCGCACTTCGTTGCGCTCCATGAGCTGGTTCATCTCGTGAACCTGCTCCACGACCTGCTCCATCTGCTGCTGCATCGCCCGGACCTGCTCCGTCATCCGGGCCTGGTGCACTTGTCCCTGCTGCTGCATTTGCTGCTGTTGCTGCGCCTGCTGTTGTATCTGTTGCTGCTTCTGTTGCTGTTGCTGTTGCTGTTGCTGTTGTTGCTGTTGCTGTTGTTGCTGCTGCTGCGCGCCGGCCGCCGTGACGACCCAGAGAGCCAGTCCGGTGACGACGAGAGAGATCCTGCGCATACGTTCCTCCGTGCGAGTGTGTGTTGCGCCTCCATCCAGCCAAGAGACGCAGGTCCGGCCGACCGCGTAACGAATTCCGAACGGAACCGCAGAATTAGGGGCCGACAGACCCCGACGGCTCGGGAACAATCGAGCAAGGCGGCAGTGCGTCCGATGAAGGTGGCGGCGGATGCGCATCGCCCCGGCATCGCACACCCTGCGCGAGCTGCCGCGGCAAAAGGACGGAGCGACCGAGCGCGCGCGCGATCGCGCCGGGGACCTCGGCAGGGTGAGCCGTGGCAAGTGTGATCCCCG
>JBDHDN010000156.1:8379-14642 GCA_039591485.1 Gemmatimonadota bacterium | reverse complement strand
AGCGGCGATCTTGGTGGCAGCGTACGCGTCGAGGACGTTGTTGCCGTCGAACGAGCCGCCGGGGCAGCCGTAGGCGCGATGGACCTCCGAGAAGTCCCCGCCGCGGTGGTGCTCAGCGACCGTCGTGCCCAGTGCGATCTGGTTGTTCTGGATGATGAAGATGACGGGCAGGCGTCGGGCGGATGCAAAGTTGAACGCCTCGTGCGTCGGTCCGGACTTGACCGAGCCGTCGCCGACCCACGTGAGCGCGACGCCGGGCTCGCCCCTGAGACGGAATGCGAGGGCGATGCCGATCGTGACTGCCGGCATGTTGCCGATGTTCGAAACGGGCTGCAGCACGCGATGTCGGAAGCTCCCGACGTGCCCGTCACGCCCCTTCGACGGTGAGTCGTACGTACCCAGATAGCCCCGCAGCATGTCGGCGACGGGCATCCCCATCTCGCAGCAGGCACCGGCATTGCGGATCATCGGCGCGACCACGTCCCGCTCCCGATCGAGTGCGTGCACGGGGCCGACGGTCGTCGCTTCCTCTCCCGTGCCGAGCCACGCCTTCGAAATGACGCCCTGACGAACCCAGCGCTTGAGCATGATGTCGTGCAGTCGCGTTCGCAGCATGCCGCGATACAGGTCGAGCTCTTGCTCCGGCGAGATCCGCGAGATCTCTCCGGCTCGCTCCGGATCGCGCTCCCAGGCCGTCGGATACGACTCCACCAGCGCAGGGTCCGGCCTCCAGTCGACGTACTCGGGCGGATCAAAGGCTGGGAATCGCTTCATGGAGCACGTGTCTCCCTGGAACGTGAGCGGCAACCTGCGGCGCGTAGAGTCTCCTGCGGTCCGCTGACGCCACCGCGCCCGACGGGTGGCGCTATCGCAGGAATGGAGCGACGGTACTGGCCTGCTGGGGATCGAGCGCGTCGATGAGCGCCTGCCCGAACTCCCGGGCCGTCGCGTATCGCTGATCCGGCTCCGTCTCCATCGACCGCATGAGCACAGCCTGAAGGTCCTTGGGAAAATCCCTGCGAACGGCCCGGAGTGGCACGGGCTTGCCCCTAAGACGTGCGACCATCATCTCCTGCGGCGTCCGTCCTTGGAAGGGCAGCTGCGAGGAGAACATCTCGTACCCCACGATGCCAAGGGCGTAGATGTCACTGCGTCGGTCGAGAGTCTTACCGCGGATTTGCTCCGGGCTCATGAACTCCGGCGTCCCGAGAATGATGCCGGTCGCCGTGAGCTTGGCCATACCCGGACTCGCGCGTCGCTCCTTGGCGAGTCCGAAGTCCATGACGACGGCGGTCTCGCCCCCGTCGGCGTTCCTCACGAGCATGATATTCTCGGGTTTGAGATCACGGTGCACGATGTTCAGATCGTGCGCGTGGTGCAGACCGGCGCAGCACTGCACCAGGATCTCCACGCCCTTCAGGGGATCCATCGGTCCGACGGCGACTTCCCGGTCGGAGAGTAGGTCACCTCGCAGGTACGGCATGACCAGATAGATGAGTCCGTCCTCGGTCTCTCCGAGCCGCAGGATGCGACAGGCGTTCGGGTGATCGAGCCGCATGGCGAGACCGGCTTCGCGCCGCAGTCGCTCGATGGAGCTCTCGTCGCGACCCAGCTTCGGGCTGAGCACCTTGATGGCGACCGACTCGGCGGTGGTGAGATCACGGGCTTCGTAGACGAAGGCCATGCCACCCTCGCCCAGCTTCCGCTGAATCTGGTACCGCCGGTCGATGATCTCGTCCGACAGTGAGCCCGCCCTGCTCTGTCCCACGCCCACGGGCGTCTTGAACGCTTGTCGCACCAGTGTCTTGGCCTCGTCGGCCGGGCGGCTGCTCCCACCGCCCGCGATCGACCGGCCCCCGGATCCCGCGATGTCCACGAGCGGGCTACCGTCCTTCGGACAAAAGCGCGCCTCTCCTGCGTAGACGGTCTTGCAGCGCGGACAGCGTCGGCTCATGAGCGTACCACGTTTCGGCCTTCGTCCTTCGCCGTATACAGGATCCCATCCACCCGATCCAAGATCACCTCCGGCTCGTCCGCCTCGTCGGCCTTGATCATCGTGACGCCGACGGACGCCGTGAGTTGAATGGGCGATCCATCGTCCGCGAAGTCGGTGCTCGCGATCCGCTGTCGGATGCGATCGGCGAGCGTACGTGCCCCGGAGAGTGAGGTCTCCGGCAAGATCACGACGAACTCGTCACCCCCGAAGCGGGCGACGGTGTCGACCGAGCGCAGCTCGCTGCGCAGCAACCCGCCGACCTTTCGCAACACCGTATCGCCAGCAAGATGGCCGCGCGTGTCGTTCACCCGTTTGAAGAGGTCGAGGTCGATCATGAGGACGCAGACGTCCATTCCGTAGCGATGCACCCGCTCGTGCTCCCTCTCCAGCCGATCGAGCAGTTCCCGGCGGTTGAAGCAACCCGTCAGCGGATCGGTTGTCGCCAGCCACTCGTACCGCTCCTTGGCGAAGCGCGCGTCCTCGAGTTGGTACGCCCTGTCGATCACGCCGACACAGGTTTCGATGACCTTCTCGGCGAAGGCCAGATCCTCGTCGTCCAGTGGTGCATCGCCGGCGAACGTCCTGAGGAAAAACACCCCGTGTTGCGTGCCGCCCATCGTGAACGGCACGGCGATGGCGGAGTGGGTGGCGATCTGGATACTGCGCCGTTCCCATTCGGCGCGCACCTCGGTGAACAGCGGATCGTTCTGGACGTCCCGCACGAGCACCGGCCGCCGCTGTTCGATCGCACTGCGGATCTCCGGGTACTCGGCGAGCCGGATCTCCAGGTTCGAGAGGCTCGGGTCATCCGCCGCGACGACGACGACCGCCCTGTCCTGCCCGGGGGATGTCAGCACGATGGAGCAGCGGGAGATTCGCAAGGCGTGCCGCACCCGGCTGGCGAGCACCCGGTAGATCTCTTCTGGCGCCAGCTGCTCGGTCACCTCATGTAGGATGTCGAGCATCTCGGACCGGACCGCGGCCTCGATGACCGCGTGGCGAGCGTCCAGGCGTGCCTGGCGCAGGAGTTGACTGGCACGGAGCTGCGCCTCCACCCGCGCGGCCAGTTCCTTCGCTCGAAACGGTTTGGCGACGAAGTCCGACGCTCCGAGACCGAGCGAGGTCACCGCGGCATCTTCTGGTGCCAAAACCGAGATCATGAGGATCGGCAGGTCGCGCCAGCGATCGTCCTCCTTTATGCGCCGCAGCAGGTCGAGGCCGTCGACCTTCGGCATGAGAATGTCGAGCAGCAGCAGGTCGGGATCCTCGCGCTCCAAGGTGGGCAGCACCGCTTCTGCGTCCTGGACGGGCACTACCCGATAGCCCTGGCGCTCCAGCGTCAGGGTGAGAGCGGTGAGTTGCGTGCGGTCGTCATCGACCACCACGATCTTCCCGGGCACTCTCGTCATCGATCGCAGGCCTCAGGCTACCGCGAGTTGATTGACAGTCTCGACATCGACGTTTCCCCCACTCACCACGAGCACCGTCGGGCCGGTTGATTGTAGCACACCCGACCGCACCGCGGCTGTCGTGACGGCCCCGGAGGGCTCCGCGCGCACACCGCCCTCGCGATTCAGCCACACGGTCGACTCGCCGATGGCCTCCTCGGAGACCTGTACAGCGGTCACACGGTCACGCACATGATCGAAAGTCACCCGCCCGACCGAGAGCGGCAAGAGCCCGTCCGCAATGCTGGCAGTCCGATCCAAGCGTACCGGCCGGCCGGCTGCGAGCGCAGCGGCGAGCGCCGCTGCGCCCACGGGCTCCACCGCCACCATGCTGGCGTCGGGTCGAAGAGCGGCAAGAGCGGTCGTCATCCCCGCGAGCAAGCCGCCCCCTCCAACCGGCACCGCCACACACGCGACATCCTCGAGGTCCTCGGCGATCTCGAGACCCACGGTTCCCTGGCCCGCAATGATGTCCGGATGATCGTACGGCGGTACCACCGTCAGCCCCGCGTCCTCCGCCAGGGAGACGGCGCGGGCATGGCGCTCTTCGGAGGTGCGGCCAGCGAACTCCACCTCCCCATCCCATCGCCGGACACCATCCACCTTGGCACGGGGAGCCGTCTCGGGCATCACGACCACGGCGCGCATACCCATGCGTCGGGCGACGTACGCTACCGCCTGTCCGTGATTCCCGCTGGAGTACGTGATCACGCCCCGTTGCCGTGCGTCGGGCGAAAGCCCGCTGATGAACGTCCAAGCGCCGCGGAGCTTGAAAGCCCCGGTCGGTTGCTCGTTCTCGGGCTTGAGGTAGACCGGAACTCCCAACAACTCAGTCAGGGGCGGCGACGCACGCAGCGCCGTGCGCACGGCGACATCCCGCAGGCCGTCCGCCGCACGGCGGATCTCGTCGAGCGTCACGGATCGAGGCGTTTTGCAACTCCTGCAGTCGTCCGCTAGATCTCCATCTCCCGCTGATCGCGGCCCTCGGCGACGATCTGTGCGGCGTCGGCATCGTCGGGGTCATCCTCGCGCACAACACGTGCCACGTCCATGACCGAGTCGCCGGCGTCGAGATTCATCACCTTCACCCCTTGTGTGTTCCTGCCGATCACCCGAATGCCCTCGACCGGAAGCCGGATGATCACACCCTGCCGCGTGACCAGCATCAACTCGTCCTCCTGGAGGACTTCCTTCAGGGCCACCACCGCTCCGGTCTTCTCGGTGCGCTTCACGGTAATGATGCCCTTGCCGCCCCGCTTCTGCACCCGATAGTCAGCCAGGTTCGATCGCTTTCCCAGCCCACGCTCGGACACCACCAGCAGTGTGGCATCGCGACGGATCACCACCATGCCGATCACGCGATCGTCCGCGCCAAGCTGAATGCCCCGCACACCGGTCGTGGCCCGGCCCATCTCGCGCGCGTCTTTCTCGCTGAACCGGATGCTCATGCCGTTCCGGGTCGCCAGAACGACGTCATTGGTGCCATCGGTGATCTGCACCTCGATCAGTTCGTCACCCGCCTCGATGTTGATCGCGTTGATTCCGGATGAGCGCGGATTCCCATAGGCAGAAAGCGCCGTCTTCTTCACGATCCCGCTCCTCGTCGCGAACATGAGGAACTGGTCGTCCGCAAACTCCCGCACGTTGACGAAAGCGGCGATCCGCTCGTCAGCCTTGATCTGGATGAGGTTGATGATCGGCTTGCCGCGGGCCGCTCGTCCGCCTTGGGGAATGTCGTAGACCTTGAGCCAGTACACCTGGCCGTTGTCGGTGAAGAAGAGCACGTAATCGTGGGTCGAGGCGACGAAGAGGTGCTCGACCCAGTCATCCTCCTTCATGCCGACACCGTTCAATCCCCGTCCACCCCGGCGTTGGCGGCGATAGGTCGTCACGGGAATCCGCTTGATGTAGCCGGACCGTGAGATGGTGACGACCATGTCCTCTTCGGCTATGAGGTCCTCGATCGAGAAATCTCCCTCGTCGGCCACGATCTCGGTGCGGCGCTCGTCGCCGAACTTCGCGACCATCGCGTCGAGCTCGTCCTTGAGGATCCCCATCCGCTTGTCCCGAGATGCGAGGATGCTACTCAACTCCTTGATGAGCGCCCGCGTCTCCTTCAACTCGGCTTCGAGCTTGTCGATCTCGAGAGCCGTGAGCCGCGCGAGCCGCATGTTCAAGATCGCTTCGCTCTGCTTCTCGGAGAGCCCGAACCGCTTTCGCAGGGCCGCGTCCGCCGACGGTACGTCCGGCGCCTTGCGGATGATCTGCACGACCTCGTCGATGCTGTCGACGGCGATCTTGAGGCCCTCCAGGATGTGCTCGCGCGCCTTGGCCTGGGCAAGGTCGAACTCGGTACGCTTCGTGATGACGTGGTGTCGGTGATCCACAAAGTGCTGCAGGATCTCCTTCAGCGTCATCACCTTCGGCTGACCATCGACCAGTGCGAGCATGATCGCGCCGAAGGTGGTCTGCATCTGCGTGTGCTTGTACAGCTGGTTCAGGACCACGGTGGGATTTGCGTCGCGTTTCAGCACGATGACGACCCGCATGCCGTCCCGATCCGACTCGTCACGCAGGTCCGCGATGTCCGTCACCCGCTTCTGCCGCACCAAGTCGGCGATCTGCTCGATCAGGCGTGACTTGTTGACCATGAAGGGAATCTCGGTCACGACGATCTGGGACTTGCCCGAAGACTCCTTCTCCTCGACCTGTGCCCGCGCCCGCATGATGATGCGGCCGCGCCCCGTCTCGTAGCAGTCACGGATCCCTTCACGGCCGTAGATGAAGCCGCCGGTGGGGAAGTCGGGACCATGGACCAG
>JBDHDN010000156.1:0-8297 GCA_039591485.1 Gemmatimonadota bacterium | reverse complement strand
GTGCTTCGTGGCCTCGGCGACCTCACCGAGATTGTGGGGCGGCACATTCGTCGCCATGCCGACCGCGATCCCCGACGAGCCATTGATCAACAGGTTCGGGAGTCTGGCCGGGAGGACGGTCGGTTCCTGGAGACGGTCGTCGAAGTTCGGAACGAACGAAACCGTCGCCTTGTCGATGTCCTCAAGCATGGCGACGGCCATCGGCGTGAGCCGTGCCTCCGTGTAGCGGTAGGCCGCCGCACTGTCGCCGTCGACCGATCCGAAGTTCCCCTGGCCATCCACCAGCGGATAGCGCAGCGAGAAGTCCTGCACCATCCGCACGAGTGCATCGTAGACGGCCATGTCCCCGTGGGGGTGGTACTTACCGAGGACGTCGCCCACGACCGTCGCACTCTTCTTGTGCGGACGACCGGGCTGAAGTCCTAGCTCCTGCATGGAATAGAGAATCCGTCGGTGGACGGGCTTGAGCCCGTCACGAACGTCCGGCAGAGCCCGCTGGACGATGACACTCATCGAGTAGTCGATGAACGACTCCCGCATCTCATCCTCGATGAGACGGGGTAGGATGCGCTCTCGCTGATTTGGTGCGGTCATGGCCGTACTGTCAGAAACAATGAAAAAGGGGCCGCTAGCGACCCCAAGTGAAGGTCCAATGAATATACCCGGTTCGACTGCCGAACGCAACGCGCCACACCACCACTAACCCGTTGTCACAAAACAAATTAGAGGACCGTCACCGCCCGCCGCGCAACCTGCAGGTCCACACTGCTGCAACCATCCGCGGCGAAGGTGCATCTAACATCGGTGAAGGGCGGGGTCGGGCCTGAGAATCCGACTGGCTGGTGCGATCGTAGGGAGTTCTTGGAGGGAGTGAGATCAGCTATGGCACATCCGGCAGCGATCATACCATGGGCGGCAACGGGCGCGCGGCCCGTCGCCCTGCCTCGGTGGGGCCGTCCACTCCGGACCTCCGGCGCTCGGGCGGTCAGGACACGCCGTGGTGTCGCGCTATTTGACGAGCTCGGGCACTACATCGGGGCCGTCGGCGCCGAGGATGACGCGCCTAGGTTCGGTCCCGGCGCTGACACGGTACTCCTGAAGCGGGACGGGGACTTTTAAAACCGATACTCCACCTCCGCGTTCCGCTTCAGGCTTACGCGCCACCCCGGCTGCTGCGGAGTGCGGTTTCCTCACGCATCGATCTCCACGACGATCTTTCCGAGCTGCTCACCTCGCTCGAGCCGTTCGAATGCCTCGCGTGCCCGCGATAGGGGGTAGGTCGCGTCGATGATGGGACGCAGCTGCCCCTGGTCGAGCAGCCGGACCACCTGCCGATAATCCTCGCACCCGCCCATCGTCGAGCCCATGATGGTCCATTGGAACCAAAACAGTCGGCGGACATCCAGCTCCACTTTCGGTCCGGTCGTGGCCCCGCAGGTGATGAGACGACCTCCGCTACCGAGCAGCTTGAGCGAGTCTTCCCAGGTCGCCGCTCCCACGTTCTCGACGACGATGTCCACGCCGCGCCGGTCGGTGAGGGCGCGGACCCGCTTGACGACATTCTCCGTGGCGTGGTTGATGGTCACGTCCGCGCCGAGCTCCCGTGCTTTCTCGAGCTTGGTGTCGCTTGACGACGTAGCGATCACGCGGGCGCCGCACAGCTTGGCGATGCGCAGTGCCGTGACCGAGACGCCACCACCGATACCCCAAACCAGAACGGTTTCCCCCGGTCGAAGCCGAGCCTTCGTAACCAGCATCCGCCACGCGGTGAGCGAGACGAGCGAGAACGCGGCCGCCTCCGCCCAGGATACGGACGGTGCACCGTCACTCCGCGAGGGAATCCGTGCCAGGTTCCACTCGGGCACGACGATGTACTCCGCGAGTGTCCCTGCGACATGCTCACCGAGCAGGCGATAGTCTCTGCACAGCGAGTGCTCCCCGGCAAGGCAGTAGTCGCACCGATGGCAGGAGAGTCCCGGGTTGAGCATCACCCGATCCCCGGACCGCACGCCGGTCACGTCGCTGCCGACGTCGTCCACGATTCCTGCGCCATCCCCACCGAGCACATGTGGGAAGTCGAGGGTGAGACCTGGCAATCCGCGTAGCGTCCACAGATCGAGGTGGTTGAGCGCGGCCGCCTTGAGTCGCACGCGAACGTCCCCCGGTCGGTCCACCATCGGTGTTGGCACCTCGGCGGCCGTCAGCCGGGAAAGGTCGCCGTGCTCCCGCATCACGAGGGCTCGCATAGCGTTTCCTTGCCCGATTCAGCGGCGGAACACTGGCCGCACGATCTGGTCGTGCTCGTTCTGCCGAGGAACCTCGGTCATCGAACCACCGCCCACGGGCACCAGATAGACCGTGCGGATCGTCCGTCCGGACGGCCCTTGTGCCTCCGCGGCGATCGCCAGGGTAGCACCGTCAGGTGATATCGTGAAGTCGTTGACGACCATGTTCGGCTGGGTGATCGGTTCCGGGATCCCATCGAGCGGATGACCCACCACCACCCACGTGGCACTGCGTCCAACACGTTCCTCCCGCACGTACGCCAGCGTTCCAGCATCGATCCAGCCCGGCACACGCTCGTGCGCTCCCGGGTTGCGGCTCACGTTCTGCTGTTCCGATCCGTCGGGCGCCATGAGGTAGACCTCGTAGTTGCCGTCGCGGATGGTCGAGAAAGCGATCACGCTCCCGTCTGGTGCGACCGCTGGTTCCATGTTCGCCGGACCCTCTGTCAGCGCTCGTTGGTCGGAGCCATCCGCGCGCATCGACCAGATCTGAGGAGCACCGGAAGCATCGGATTGGTAGGCGAGCCATGCCCCGTCCGGCCCCCACGCAGGCTCGGTCTCATGCGCAGCCGTGGAGGTGAGTCGCGTCACGTTCCCGCCATCGGCATCGGCGACGTAGATCTCGAAGTTGCCGTCGCGATTCGATGCGAACGCGATGCGCGAGCCGTCGGGGGAAAACGCCGCCCCGAGATCGTCCCCAGGCCCGCTGGTGACGGGATTGAAGCGGCCCGGGCTCTCAGGATCGAAGGCGAACAAATCCGCCGTGCCCTCTCGGGTCGAGGTGACCACGATCGCACCCTGCACGAACACGAGTGCGGTGTCAGCCACTCCCCACGGTGTCGACGCCACGATCTGGGCCGAGCCGTATCCTACCGGCTCGAGGGCACCATCACCGCTCACGCGCACGACGCCCGGGTCAGAGGACGTCCACGTCACCGCACGAGCCGGCGCCAGCGCAATGCCCGCCGTGTCGGCAAACGACACCGCAAGCGAGGCGGTATCGCCGAGCCCGATCCCGAGTCGCAGCGGAGCGACCACCAGGCCCGTCGCTTCCACGCTCACTGTCCAGACGGCGTCCGCGAAGCCCCGCGAGCTCATCGTGAGCACAGTGCTTCCGATCTCCCGGCCGTGCAGGAGCAGACTGTCCGCATCAAAGCTGGCGATGGTCGCATCCCGGACGTGCCAGCGCAGCGTCGCCTCCGGAACCGGCGTGGAGTCGGCGGCCAGCGCCGTGGCTCGGAGTGCGATCGCCCCACCGAGCGGAACGAGCACCTGGCCCGGACGGGGGCGCACGACGATCTCCTCTACCGTGGGATGCACCCTGACAGTTACCCGTTGTGTCCGACCGAAACCGTCCGCCTCGACCTGAGCCGTCCCCGGCGACATACCCGTGATCTCGCCGACCGGAGAGACCGCCACAACGTTGGGACTCGAGGAGCGCCATGCTGCGAACTGCCGCGGATCGAGCAGGCGGTCCACCTGAGAGGGGACGATGGCCCGCACCGTGTCGGACTCCAACGGCGCCAGCAAATACTCGGATTGCTCGAACACCCAATCGGCCGCAGCCACCTCGACGAGCACGCGGCGGCTGAGCCCGCTCTCGGCCCTGGCCTCGACGATCGTGCGCCCGATCTCCAGCGCCGCGACCATCCCGGACTGGTCGACGGTTGCGACCTCTGGCCTGATGGAGGCCCACGTCAGCGGACTGTACGCCGCCAACGAACCGTCGTCCTTCAAGAACCTCGGCTGCAACTGGACCTGCTCGAGCGGAAACAGCTTCACCTCGGCCGGCTCGACCTGGAGGATGGTGGCAACCCCCTCCCCCGCGGCAATCACCGCACCGGACACCGTCACCGATACCACCTGCGACCGGTCACCAGCAGTGAGTAGGAGCTCGGCCCTGCCCGGCGCAACGCCGACCAGATAGAAGACGCCCGGCGGCGACGCCGGGTCGGTCTCGATCCGCACGATGCTCTGGGCTGTCTGGGTCCAGCGGAATTGCACCGTGCTCAGGTAATCACCCGAGGCACTGTAGGCCGATGCGAGCACCTCCTCCCGCTGTCCCACCGCCAGGGTCACCGACGCGGGGAATACTTGGAGCTCTGCAACCTGTGCCCCCGCGGCGGCGGCTCCGAGAACCGAGGCTAGCGCGACGGCACTACCGATCCGGACCGACTGCCGGTTCATTGCGACCAGCCACCTTGCATGGACGTAACTCCGTATCCCTGCATGAGATATGAAGCGAACCTAAGGACCGATCGAATGGAGTGTCAAGCGACTGTGACCGAACATGGTCGCCCCCCCCCCCTTGCGGACACTCGGCTCGCCGTCGGAAACTAAATGAAGGAGGCTTATCGTACGAAGGAGATCGCCTCATGTCGGCATCGTTCGATCCTGCCAAGACGGGCCCGGGCGGACCGGGGATGTGGGACCCCATGCCGCTAGTCCCGCCCGTCACCCCACCCACCCCACCCAAACCCGAAGAGTTCATCTGGTCGAAGCCGGAGGAACTCGACGAGCCCGTCGAGCAGGTGCTCGCCGAGGCACGCAAGCCCAAACGCCCTGGCAGAGGGGCGGGTGTGCGTTCCGAGGGCAAACGTCCGTCGCCCACCGGGCGTCCGGTGAAGAAGTCGGCGAAGCGGACCGCCGGGCGGGCATCGGGACGACCTGTGAAGAAGTCGGCAAAGAAGGCATCCGGCCGGCGAAAGCCGACGCGCTAACCGAGCGGCGAGCGGCCGGTCCGGCGTCGCTCGGAGACCGCCTGCTGACACCGGGGGACGGGGGTGGGATGAGAGCACCTCAGCATCGACACATCGTGTGCCTGGCAATCCTCGTCCCAGTGACCGCCGTCGCAACCGGCTGCGTGAGGGGGGACAGACGGCCGCCGACCCTACCCCGGACATCCGTGCAATGCTGACGCACTCCGCCGCGGCCTGGAACGCCGGCGATCTCGACGGTTTCCTCGCGGACTACGCCGACGATACCACGACCAGCTTCATGGCCGACGGCGGGCCGCGCTACGGGTTCGATTGGATAAGGTCGAACTACGCACCCCGGTTTGCGGCGGACGCAGTTCGTGACTCGCTGCGCTTCGAGAACGTGCATGCTCGCGCGCTGGGTCCGGATCACGCGATGGCGACCGCACGGTTCGTCTTCTTCCCAGACGACTCCACAACGGCATCGGGCCCGTTCACGCTGGTGCTGCGCCGGCTGAGCGGGCAGTGGAAGATCATCCATGACCATACTTCGAGCGACTAGCCTCACGCTGCTGAGCATCGGCTGCCTCACCGGCTGTGAGCCTGGTGCGGCCATGACCGCCTATGTCGGTGCCGAGATCTTCGACGGGACCGGCGCGCCACTGCTCCTCGATGGCGTCGTGCTGGTCGACGGCGCACACATCGAGGCCGTCGGACCCGCCGACTCGGTCCCCATTCCGAGAGGTGCAGCCGTCGTGTCGCTGGACGGGAAGTGGATCATCCCGGGGCTCATCGACGGGCATGTCCATGTCGAGCGCTGGACGCTGCGGCCGTTGCTCGCCTACGGCGTCACCAGCGTCCGCGACGTGGGCGGCAGCATCGACTCTGCATTCCAGCTTCGCGAGGAGACGGTGCTCGGGACATCCCTCGGTCCGCGTATCTACACGGCAGGGGCCATGATCGACGGCGCGCCGGCGACGTGGCCGACGGCGATCGAAGTCGTGACGCCGACGGAGGGCCGCCAAGCCATCGACGGACTCGTGCTCCGCGATGCGTCCCTGGCCAAGCTGTACGCCCGGATCGACCGCCCGCTCATGGAGGCCATCATCGACGAAGCCACGTCGCTGCACCTGCCGGTGGGAGCGCACCTCGGCCTGGTCGATGCCGTCACGGCTGCCGGACTCGGGCTCGGCGCCATCGAGCACCTGACCGGGATTCTCGAGGCAAGCTCACAGGAGGCGGTACGCTTCATTAGTGCCCACGAGGCCGACTTCTTCTCCGGCTGGAACCTCACCCAATCCAGCTGGCACGCCGTGGACTCGGCATCGCTCCAACGGACAGCGGACAGTCTCAGGGAGCACGACGTCGTTCTCGTACCGACGCTCACCCTGCACGAGGCGTGGAGTCATCTCGCGGACTCCGGCTTCGTAGCGGGACTCGACCTGTCGGCGCTGCCGTCTGGGATCATCGAAGCATGGAACGTCCCGGACCTCATCCGCCGCGCGAGGATCACGCCAGACGACTTCAGCGCCTTCCAGCGATCGAGGCCGTATCAGGACCGTTTCGTGCGGATGTACCACCGATCGGGAGGCAGGATCGTCGCCGGCACGGACATGCCCAATCAACTGATCCCGCCCGGCGCGAGCTTGCACGACGAGCTTGGCTACCTCGTCCGCGCGGGCCTGCTGCCCCGGGACGCGTTGCTCGCAGCGACGGGAGCGGCGGCGCACGTGCTTGGCGCCGACTCGATTGGCGTGCTCCGCCCTGGTGCCGTCGCAGACTTCGTGATCCTCGACGCCAATCCCCTCGCCGACATCCGGAACAGCCGTCGAATCCACCGCGTCGTCTTCCGGGGCCGCCTGCACGATCCCGCGGAGTTCCGGAGCGGGCCATGAGGCTACCCGCCTGGCTGGTGATTGGCCTGCTCGGCGTCGCGGCGTGTGGCGGTGACCGATTCGACGTACTCCTCGAGAACGGGTGGGTAGTGGATGGAGCTGGTAACCCCCGCTATCGGGCGGACGTCGGCATCGTCGAGGGGCGCATCGTAGCTATCGGCTCCCTGACCGATGCAGTGGCAGCGCGGCGGATCGACGCCACCGACCTCGTGGTCGCGCCCGGGTTCATCGACATGCTCGGCTGGTCGGAGATCAAGCTGCTGGCAGACGGACGGGCACTCAGCAAGATCACGCAGGGCATCACGACGGAGGTGACCGGAGAGGGCACATCCGTCTCGCCGCTGAACGCAGCTACCATCACCGAGAGTGAGGAGTATTACGGCTCCTTCGGCGTGACCGTCGACTGGCGAGATTTGGACGGCTATTTCCGACGCTTGGAAGCAGCAGGATCGGCACTGAACGTGGCCAGCTTCGTCGGTGCGACCCAGATCCGAAAGGTCGTCTTGGGCAGCGACGATCGCGCGCCGACCGCAGCGGAGCTGGCGCGCATGGCGGCGTTAGTGGACAGCGCCATGCTGCAAGGTGCGCTGGGCGTCTCGTCTTCGCTGGTGTACGCGCCGGCGTTCTACGCGACCACGGCGGAGCTCGTGGCGCTCGCTCGGGCGGCTGCCCGCCACGGCGGCATCTATGCAACCCACCTGCGTAACGAGGGCGCCGGCTTCGACCGGGCCCTCGATGAAGCCCTCCGGATCGCCGCGGCAGCCGACATTCCGGTCGAGATCTGGCACCTCAAGCGCGCCGGGAGCGAGAACTGGGGTGACATGTCCCGGGTGCTGGCCCGCATCGACTCCGCGCGGACCGCCGGCATCGACGTCACGGCAGATGTATACCCGTACCAAGCTTCGGCGACGGAGCTCGCGGCAAGCATCCCTCAGTGGGCGCACGCGGGCGGAACGGACTCGCTCATCGCGCGTTTGCGCGACCCCACCATCCGCGAGCGGATCCGGAACGAGCTTCGCCACGGAGCGGAGGGTCGAGAGAGCTTCTATCGCGGCGCTGGTGGGGCAGTCGGCGTACTCGTGGCTGGCGTGCTCGCCGACTCGCTGAAGTACCTGGAGGGAAGGACACTGGCATCCATCGCCGCACTCTGGGCAGTGGATCCGATTGATGCCCTCTTTGATATCGTCGTGAAGGACCGGGCTGGGACCGGAGCGATCTACTTCAGCATGAGCGAGCAAGACGTTCGCGCCGCGATTGCCCATCCGTGGACCAGCTTCTGCACCGACTTCGGCGCCGTCGCAACGGATGGCGTGTTCTCGGAGGATCTGGTGCATCCCCGAGTGTACGGGAGCTCTCCCCGGATCCTCGGGCGGTACGTCCGAGAGCATGAACTGCTGCGGCTCGAGGACGCCATCCGCAAG
>JBDHDN010000155.1:0-10053 GCA_039591485.1 Gemmatimonadota bacterium | reverse complement strand
CCACCACACCAGCGGGTTGAGCGTGAAGCGGTACACCGCCTCCTCCGTGCCCTCGACGGAGCCGGCGAAGACGACGTAGATGTCCTCCTGCAGATCGCTCCTGATGCCGGCCTCGGTGGACGGCTCGAACGAGCGCTGCCGGAGGTTGGCCGGGCAGGGATCGATCGGCGCCTGACAGGTGAAGTGCTGGCGCTTCTCGCTCTTGATCACGCCGACCCGCTCGCCGTCCTTCGCCACCTCGACCGTCGCCGCGCTGACCAGCCGATTCAGCTGGTCGTACTGCGACACGCCGAGGTGCGTGAACGTCAGCGTGTGACCGAAGGGCGACTCGATCTCGACCGACTCACCGGGCACCAGCGACGCTTCACGATCGACTTTGAACGCCTGACCGGTGAACGCCACGAAGTACGTCACGATGCCGAGGTGGACGATGTAGCCCCCGTACCGGCGCCGGTTACGGCCCACCAGGCGCGCAAACGCCTGGGCGTGGTTCTCGCCATGCAGCCGGTGCCGCGCGCCGACCCCCCGCACGAACTCCTGCAGGACGGTGGCAACGACGAACACCGAGAACGAGATGGTCAGGATGGCGTAGAAGTGCCCCATCCCGATCGCGGTCAGAACCGCCGCGACGATGCCGCCCGAGATGACGGGCACCGCGAAATGCCGCCTGAGGTTGCGCACGCTGGCCTTGCGCCACGCGATGAGCGGGCCGATGCCTGTGAGCGCAAGCAGCCCCAAGCCGAGCGGGATGTTCACCTGGTTGAAGAAGGGCGGGCCCACGGTCACCTGCGAGCCGCGCACCAGCTCGGAGATCATCGGGAACATCGTGCCCCAGAACACGGAGAACGCGATCCCGACCAGGAGCAGGTTGTTGAACAGGAAGCTCGCCTCGCGCGACACCATGCTCTCGAGGTGCGACTCCGACTCCAGCATCGGAAGCCTGGTGTACAGCAGCCACCCCATCGCGACGAGGAGAAACGCCAGGCCCGCGAGGAAGTAGTAGCCCACCGACGACTGAGCGAACGAGTGCACCGACGAGATGATCCCGCTGCGCGTGATGAACGTGCCGAAGATGGACAGGAAGAAGCTCAGCGTGATGAGCACCATGTTCCACTTCTTCAGCATGCCGCGCTTTTCCTGGATCATCACCGAGTGCAGGAACGCGGTCATGGTGAGCCAGGGCAGGAAGCTCGCGTTCTCGACCGGGTCCCACGCCCAGTAGCCGCCCCAGCCCAGCTCGACGTACGCCCACCACATACCGAGCGTGATGCCGATCGACAGGAACAGCCACGACACGATGGTCCACTTGCGGATCGCGTGGAGCCAGCCGGTGTCGAGCCGCCTGGACATGAGCGCGGCTACCGCGAACGCGAACGGGATGGTGATGCTGATGTAGCCGAGGTACAGCATCGGCGGGTGCACCACCATGCCGGGGTTCTGCAGCTGCGGGTTGAGCCCCTGCCCGTCGGCCGGCGTGAACGGCAGCCGCTCGAACGGATTGGCGGCGAACAGCGTCGTCGCGACGAAGAAGAGCAGCACCGCCTGCGTCGTGCCGGCGACGTACGGCAGCAGGTGGTCGTACTTCCGCGAAGTCAGGAGCTGCGCCAACGCCCCGAAGATCGCCAGCACGAGCGCCCAGAACAGCATGCTGCCCGACTGCCCGCCGTAGAACGCCGACAGGAGGTACACGGTCGGCAGGTCACGCGACGTGTAGGCCGCGACGTAGGCGACGTTGAAATCGTGCTTGAGGATGGCGGCGAGCAGGCCAACGGAGGCCACGATGATCACGCCCGCGACGGCGTAGGTGGATCGGCGGGCGCTCTCCATCAGCTCCGGGCGGCGCTTGAGCCCGCCGTAGAAGCCGACGAAGGTCCCCCAGGCGCTGACGAGCAGCGCGATCCACAGCGCAAGTTGTCCGAGGGTGGTCACGCTAGGCCTCGGGCGTCGTCTCGTAGCGCGAGCCGCACTTGGCGAGCAGGCTCGTGGCCCGGAACGTCCCGTCCGGCCCCAGTCTGCCCTCGACCACCACGTCGACGTCGTCGGTGAACGTATCGGGCGCGAGCCCCCGGTACACGACCGGATAGGTCACGGCACCGTCGGTCACCTCGAAGGTGATCGTCTGGGTGCCGACGTCCCGCTCGATGGACCCGTGCACGACCCGGGCACCCACCTTGACACCGACGTCCTTGAAGGAAGGATCGGCCTCGACCTTGGCCGCCAGTTCGGACGGGGTGAGGAAGTAGACCCCCGTCTCCTTGATGCCGGACGTCATCAGGAACCCGACGGTTCCGCCGACCAGCACCGCACCGAAGATGAACTTGTATTTGGCCTGCATGCCGTAATATACCCCCCACACGAATGACGGGAAATAGTGTCGGGATTCCCGCGCAGTGTGAAATATGTTATCCCCGAGCAGCCGAAAAGTTCGTGAGGCTCGGCTTAAAGCGGCCTTAATAGGTTAATCGGCTCCGTTTGCCCAGTACAGCGCCGTGCGAACCGCCCGCCGCCACTCCGCGTAAGTCTCCTCGCGGGTGCCCCTTGGCTCGAACCAGCGGTACTCCCGGCTGGCCAGGAACGCCGCCGTATCGGGCCAGACGCCGGTGGCCAAACCTGCCAGGGCTGCCGCGCCGAGCGCCGTCGTCTCCACGAGGTCGGGACGCGCGACGGGCACGCCCAGCACGTCGGCCTGGAATTGCATCAGCCAGTCGTTGGCGGCCGCGCCGCCGTCGGCCTTGAGCACTCCCAGCCGGACGCCGGATGCCCGGGCCATCGCCTCGGCGACCTCCCGCGTACTGTACGCCATCGCCTCGATCGCCGCCCTGGCAAGGTGCGCCCGGCCCGTTCCCCGCGTGAGCCCCACGATCGTGCCGCGGGCTTCCGACTCCCAGTGGGGCGCCCCGAGCCCCACCAGCGCCGGCACGAAGTAGACGCCGCCCGTATCCTCCAGCCCGGCCGCCAGCTCCGCGGTCTCGGCGGCGCTCGCGATGATGCCCAGCCCGTCCCGCAGCCACTGCACCGCCGCCCCAGCGATGAAGATCGAGCCCTCCAGCGCGTACATCGGCTCCCCGGCCGGCCCGCACGCTACCGTCGTCAGCACCGCCGGCCGCTCACGTTGCCCGTCGCCCGTCGCCCGGGGTGCGTTCTCCCTTTCCCCTTTCCCCTTTCCCCGTTCCCCCGGATCGTCCCCAACCACCATGAGCAGGAACGCCCCCGTCCCATACGTGTTCTTGGCCTGCCCCGGATCCCAGCATCCCTGCCCGAACAGGGCCGCTTGCTGATCGCCGGCGATCCCGGCAATCGGGATCTCGGCGCCGAACAGCTCCCGATCGGTCACCCCCACCACCTCGCTCGAGCGCCGGATCTCGGGCAGACTCTCAGGGGCCACGCCGAAGAGCTCGAGCAGATCCGCATCCCACGCCAGGTCGTGGATGTTGTACAGCAGTGTCCGGGATGCGTTGGTGTGCTCGGTGACGTGCGAGCGGCCCCCCGTCAGCCGGTAGACCAGCCAGCTGTCGATCGTCCCAAAGGCGACCTCTGCCGGGTCGCGCTCACCGACAGTCGAGTGCCGGAGCAGCCACTCGACCTTGGAGCCCGAGAAGTACGGGTCCCACACCAGCCCCGTACGCTCTGCGATCCAACCATCGCCGAGCCGCTCGCGTAGCTCCCGGCACCGCCGAGCGGTCCGCCGATCCTGCCAGACCAGCGCCCGGTGGAGCGGCTCACCCGTCGCCCGGTCCCAGGCCACCACCGTCTCCCGCTGATTGGTGATCCCGACGGCCGCCGGCGTCTCGCCCGCGCGCGCGATCGCCTCCCGGGCCACCGCCAGGGTGACGTCCCAGATCTCCGCGGCGTCGTGCTCCACGTGCCCGGGCACGGGGAAGTGCTGGGTGAACTCGCGGTACGCACGGCCGAGCACGCGCCCGTCGGACGCGATGACGAGGGCGGTCGAACCGGTCGTGCCCTGATCGAGGGCGAGCACAGAGGTCATTCGTGGCTCCCGAGAACGGCTGAATGTCCAAGATCGAATATCGATTTGGGGAATGTCGAACGGATCGCTGACCGCGCATCACGCCCCTTCGACATTGGTCATTCCCCCACTCGATATTCGATATTCCCTTCCCTTTCACGCTTTCTTCATCACGCGCGAGGTAGTCTGCCAATCTACGGAACCTCTCCGGAGATCCCATGTCCGTCCGCACCATCGACGTCCGCGACAAGGTGATGGCGAAGAACGACGAACTGGCCCGCGAGGTTCGCCGCCGGCTCGCCGAGCACCGCATCACGGCGTTCAACTTCGTCTCCTCCCCGGGCTCCGGGAAGACGCTCCTGCTCGAGCGGACCCTCGACCGGCTGTGCTGCGCGCTCGAGATCGCGGTCATCACCGGCGACGTGCAGACACAGAACGACGCCGACCGGCTTGCGGCGCACACCGACAACCTCGTGCAGGCGGTCCTGACCGGCGGCGCATGTCACCTGGATGCCAAGCAGATCCTCACCGCCTTGGAGCACATCGATCTCAACCGGACCGACCTCATCTTCATCGAGAATGTGGGGAACCTGGTCTGTCCGGCGAGCTGGGACCTGGGCGAGGAAGCCAAGATCGTGGTCTTCTCCGTAACCGAAGGCGAGGACAAGCCGCTCAAGTACCCGAAGATGTTCCGTGAGGCGGACTACGCGGTGCTCAACAAGATCGATCTGCGCGACTACCTCGACTTCGACGTCGACCGGGCGATCCGGTACGCGCACCAGGTCAATCCCGATCTCCGGTTCTTCGTGACCTCGGCACTCACCGGCGCGGGTCTCGACGACTGGTGCACCTTCGTGGAGGCGCACGCGCGGGACGCGATCGTCGCGTAGGCCCACTGACACTCCAACGCTCCCGGCCCGTAGTGCGTCCAAGACGGTAGCCGGACTACGTCCGGCGCGTACAACGTGCAACGGGTGGAGGGCACGGGATAGACGGGACGGCGTTGCAGTGCCGCATGCCCGCTCCAGCGCACACCTCACACGCGTTCGCGTTTCGCCTCACCTTGCACCTTGCACGTTGCACCCTCCAGGGAGCCTGCCATGCCATCAGCACCCCGAGTGATCGCCCTCAGCTTCCTTCTCGGTATCCTCCCGGCCTCGAGCGCCGCCCAACCGCGCCCCGACTACGAGCTCGTCCTCCGGCCCGTACGTTACGAGCTGGACCTGCGGCCCGACTTCGACGAAGGCTCGCTCGCCGGGAGGGTGCGGCTCTCGTTCACGAACGTGGGAGACGCTCCGACGGCGGAGGTACCGCTTGTCCTGTACCGCCTGATGACGGTGACGGAGCTGACCCAGGGCGACGGCCGACCACTGCGGTACGCGCAGGAGGTCACGGCGTACGACGACTTCGGCAAGCTCCAGGTCAACTTCATCCGGGCAACACTGGACGACGCGATCGCTCCAGGCGACACGGCAACGATCGCGCTCGCCTACGACGGCTACCTTCTCGGCTACCCCGAGACGGGCATGCTGTACGTCAAAGACCGCATCGACCCGGCGTTCACGATTCTCCGACCCGACGCGCGTGCCTACCCCACCCTGGGCTATCCGTCAATGGCGGCGACGCGGGCGGCGGGATTCGCACCGTCGTTCCACTACCGCACGCGGATCACGGTGCCTGACACGCTGGAAGTCGCCGCCCTGGGTCGGCTCGTCGACCGGCAGGCATCGGAGGGCATGGCCACCTACGTGTACGAGAGCCAACAACTGGCCTGGCGGATGGACTTCGCGATCGCCCGCTACGAGGTGCTCGAGCGCGACGGACACCGCGTGTTCCACTTTCCCGAGGACTCGGCGGGCGGCGCCCGCGTCATGCGGAACCTCACGGCGTGCCTCGACCTGTTCACCCGCTGGTTCGGTCCCCTGCGGGGCGATCCGCGGTTCACGGTGATCGAGATCCCCGACGGCTGGGGCTCCCAGACCGACGTGACGGGCATCATCCAGGCGGCGGCCGCGTTCCGAGACCCCACCCGCAGCAACGAGGTCTACCACGAGGTCTCGCACCTGTGGAACGTGACGACGACCGACGGCCCGGCCCCGCGCTGGGAAGAGGGCCTCGCCTCGTTCCTCGAGGAGTTGGCGGTGGAGGAACTGGAGGGCCGCCCCGCCGTCCGGCGCGAGACGACGCGCATCCTGGAGTCGGCCGTCAGGTTCTTCGACGAGCGGCCGCAGTACGCCGACGTCCCGCTCGTCGAGTACGGGCAGCGGGAGATCACCGGTCTGTCCTACCGGGTGGGAATGGTGTTCTTCACCGTGCTACACGAGCTGATCGGGCCCGATCGCTTCAACTGGCTGGTAGGCGAGTACTATCGGCGGCACGCCGAGTCAGGCGGAAGCACGGCGGAATTCGTGAGCCTGGCCAAGGCGGAAGCCGGCCGCGATCTCGCGCGCCTGTTCGACGAGTGGTTCTACACGACGCGATGGCTCGAGCTGGCGCGACAGGGCGTGACGGTCGAGCAGTTCACGGCCCGCTACGGAGGCCCTTCATAGGCGGGCGGCTCGCTAGGGCCCCAGCAGAGCCGACACGGTCGTCAGGTACTGCTCGACCCTGCGCTGTTCCTCTGGCGCGGGCACTGTACCCAGCATTCGCTCGGTCAGGGCGGTCATGCGTTCCAGCACCCGTGGCCAGTCCTCGGGTGCGTGCGCCGCCAGATCGGGGAGCGCATGACACCGACCGCAATGGGCAATGAACTCCGTCCGACCTTCGCCGGGGGGGAGGGCGGCCCCGCTGGTCCGAAGCCCGTGTTGCACCAGGTACCGCAGGATGACCGCCCGCTGCCCTTCGGTCGGCCGAGGAACGTCATAGCGCGCCGGGAGCCCGTCGATCCGCAGCCACATGCGTCGTGCCACCTGGGGCCAATCAGTCGGCGAATGGGTTCCCGGAGTCGGCAATTCGTGACAGGTCGAGCAGTACCGTTGCAGATACCGGGCTCCCTCAGAGTCGGGCTCGGGGAGATCGCGCGCCGGATCGGCGGGCGGTGGCAGCGCGACCCGCGCGGCCGCCAGCAGCAGGGTGTCGTCTGCACGCACCTCCCGGACCGGCTGCGGCGCGGAATCTCCGTTCCCGCTCTCGCAGGCACCGAGCACGGCAACGCCAACCAGCAGCCATCCGACGCTCCGACATCGTTGCCGTCGCATGTCACCTCGCTTCATAGCCCGTACTTCTCCATGCGGTAGCGCAGCGTGTCTCGGGTGAGGCCCAGCAACCGCGCCGCGCGCGTCACGTTTCCATCCGTTCGGGCCAGCGCCTGCCGCAGCAGCTCCAGCTCCACCTCAGTCAGGACCAGGCCTCCCGGCGGCAAGCGCACCGCCGCCGCCCCGGCCGGCGAGGCCGCATGCGTGGCCGTCGCCGGTTGCACCGTGAGATGTTCGGGCCGTAGCTCCGTCGCATCCTCCAAGATCAATGCGCGCTCCAGCACGTTGCGCAGCTCACGGACATTGCCCGGCCAGTCGTACGCTTCCAGCATGGCCATGGTCTCAGGCAGGATGCGGGGCGCCTCGCGCTTGAGATCCCGCGAGAGCTGAATGGCGAAATACTCGGTCAGTGGCGCGATGTCTTCCGGTCGCTCCCTGAGCGGCGGCATCATGATCGGGACGACGTTCAATCGATAGAACAGATCGCTGCGAAAGCTCTTGTCGGCGATCGCCGCTTCCAGATCGCGATTCGTCGCGGCGACCAGCCGGACGTCGACGCGCACGTCGGCCGTACCGCCCACGCGCTTGAACTTCGAGTCCTCGAGGAAGCGCAGCAGCTTCGCTTGGGCCGCCCACGGCATGTCGCCGATCTCATCCAGGAACAGCGTGCCACTGTCGGCAAGCTCGGCCAGCCCCCTCTTTCGCTCGCGCGCATCCGTGTAGGCGCCACGTTCGTGACCGAACAGCTCCGATTCGACGAGGTGTTCCGGCAGAGCCGTGCAGTTGATCTGGAGAAACGGGTTGTCACGTCGGTCGCTCCGGGCGTGGATCGCGCGCGCCACCAGGTCCTTTCCCGTTCCGCTCTCGCCGCGGAGGAGGACCGTGACGGGGCCGGCCCGAGCCACCTTTTCGACGGTCTCGGCGAGTGCACCCATCGCCGCCGAGCGACCGACAAGCTTGACGTCGGCGAACTGCCAGCTCTGCTGCTCCTCGTAGACGGCGACGCGCTGTCGCAACCGCCGCGCTTCGAGCGCCTTCTCGATCGTGATCAGCAGATCCTCCAGATTCGGCGGTTTCTCGAGGAAATCGTACGCGCCGGCCTTCACGGCGTGCACGGCCGTCTCGATCTCAGAGATCGCGATCCAGCTTGCGGCACAGCTCCAGCAGTTCCAGGCCGCTAGCGTCCGGGAGGCGCAGATCGAGCAGCATGAGCGCCGGTGCCGTCTGCTGGACGAGCGCGAGTGCGGCCGCACCGGTCGAGGCCGTTTCGACGCTGTAGCCGGCGCTGCGGAGATGCTCGCTCAACCACGTCGCGGTCAGCGCATCGTCATCGACCACCGCGATACGAATCCCGTCGGTCACGGTTGGGCATCCTCCCGAGCCGCGAGATCGAAGACCAGCGTGAACGTGGCGCCCGCACCTTCCGTGCTGCTGACGTCCAGCCGGCCTCCGTGGCGCTCCACGATGCCACGCGAAATGGCGAGACCCAGCCCGGTGCCGCGGTGCTTGGTCGTGTAGAACGGTCGAAAGATCCGGCCCAGCTCGTCGGCAGGGATGCCCCGGCCGCTATCGGACACCGAGAGGCGTACCTTCTCACCCACCCGTTCGGTCGCCAGCGTCAGTACCCCGCCCGGCGACATCGCCTGAATGCCGTTCAATGCCAGATTCACGAGCGTCTGCGTCATCAGTTCCGGATCCATCCGCACCGTGGGCACCGCCCCGGACAGGCGTGTCTCGATCCTGACACCAGCCGCCTCCGCTTTGGCCGCAACCAGTCCGACCACCCGGTCGGACAGCTGGTTCAGATCGGTCCAGATCATCCGCGGCGGGGTAGGCCGCGCATAGCTGAGCAGATCGCGAATGGCGGCCTCGATGCGACGGAGCTGGTCGCGCATCTGACCGATCAGGGTATGTGCCTCCTGATCCGCCGCAGCGCGCTTGCCCAGCAGATCCAGTCCGCTTGCCACACCGATCAGGGGATTCTTGATCTCGTGCGCGATACCGGATGCCAGCTCCCCCACGGATGCCAACTGCGCGGCGCGGCGCATCTCCTGGTCGTGCAACTCGCGGATCTGCACCGTCGAAGCGTGCAGCTCCCGCGACATCGTGTTGAAGGTTCGTCCGAGGTCACCGAGCTCGTCCGCTCCTCCCACCTGGACCTCCACGCCCAACTCGCCCGCCCGGATCCGTTCTGCCCCGGCCACGAGCCGCCTGAGCGGAGTCACGATCGAGCGGGCGACGACCCACACCACCGCGACCAGCAGCAGGGCAAAGCCAGCCTCGAGCAGACCAGCCAGGAGTCCCAGGCCGCGAAGCTGGCCGAGAATACTCGCCTCCGGAGCCTCCGCCACGAAGAACCACTGCCGGGTGCCGACGGCGAGCGGCGCAGAGGCCGCCAGCACGTGAATGCCTTCGTAATTGACGTAGTGGTGGACCCCTTCCCCCCCGAGCGCCAGCGGGGACGCGAGCGGGCGGCCGTAGCGGACATCTGGATGCACGTGCGAGGCCTGCAGCAAGCTGCCGTGCGCATCGGTGATGTAGGAGTGCACGTCCCCGGCAACATGTTCCGCCATGCGGAAGAACTCCTGTACCCTTCCGAATCCGACCGACGCCACCATCACACCCGCAGCCGCCCCGCCCGCCCCGGGCACGGGGGTCGCCAATCGATACACCGGTGTCACCAGCCCGCCGAAGCCTTCCAGATCTTCCGTGAAGAACCGGCCGTGCCTGCCATGGAGAAACACATCGGCCGACGACCAGTCTGCACCCTCGCGGTATCGCGCCGTCGCTGCCGCCACACGACCACTCGCGTCCAAGACGAACAGTTCGGTGAATGGCGGGAGCTCGTCCAGTCGTCGATCGAGCAGGGCGTGCAGCCGCGCCGCGACGGTA
>JBDHDN010000154.1:0-8392 GCA_039591485.1 Gemmatimonadota bacterium | reverse complement strand
AGGCGTGCGACGGTGAGGTCGCCGCGGCGTGCGTGGGACTCGGCGCGCTGCACGCCACCGGGGAAGGGGTCCCGTACGGGTTCGTGTCAGCTGTGCGGATGCTCAGTATCCGCTACTACGCGATCGCGCTGATGCACGGGCTGGACGAGCGCCGGTTTGCCGCGGACCACCACCTCAGCGTCGGCGCGGCGCTGGTCGCCTGCCTCCTCGTCTTCGCCGGGTTCCTGCCGTTGTCGATCCGCCGCCTGCGTCGCATGGACGTCCCGTAGCGACGGGATCGCGGGTCGTGCGCCGCAGCGCAGTGACACGCTCGTAGCGGTGGACGCCCTCCCGCCCAGACCTTCTCGACCCGCTCGCCCGTCGGGGCGATCACGGTGCCGGCATCGTGCACCTCGCGCGTGCCGCGTGCCGCGAGCCCCTCCAGCTGTTCGCTGGGCATCCCGTACGGGTTCGGCAGGGACGCCAGGCGGTCGACCAGAGGGGTGGATGGCCGGACAGGCGGCCCGCTAGCGTCTCGGCTCTCCCCTACGGAAGATTGGCCCGCAACCACTGGGCCAGGGCACCCACGTCCTCGTCGGTGGTGACGCCATGACCGCCGGGGGTCCAGCGAATGGTCTTCGGCTCGCGCGCGAGCCGGTGTATCGGGCGGATTGCAGTCTCCGGGAGAAAGTCCCCGTCGTTCTCTGCACTGAGGAAGAACACCGGGCGCGGACTGATCCGCCCGACGTAATTCGCCGGGCAGGCGGCAGCGCGGTGGCCGTCCTCGAAGTAGTCGAAATGGCCGCCATGCACGCTCGCGACCGCCGCGAACCGGTCGTCGGCGCCACCGACGATCATGGCAAGGATGGCACCCCGGCTCACGCCCACCACACCGACGCGCGAGGCCGCCACGCCGCGCTCCGCAACGAGGAAGTCGAGCGCACGGCTCGCGTCCTTCACGGTCTGCTGGACCCACCCGAGATACTCGGTGTCGTTGTTGTAGAGCCGCTCGTGCTTCTCCACCTCGTCGAACGTGGTGAAGAACCCGTCGGCACGCTCGCCGTAGTGCAGCATGTCGATCGCGAGCACGGTGATCCCGGCCCGGGCGAGAAACCGGTTGAATGCCACCAATCGTGCCGAGTCCTTGCCCCTGGCACTGCCGCCGTGGAGGGACACGATGGCAGGCGCCGCCTCCAGATCCACACCGGACGGGTGATAGAGCAGCGCGGTCACTCGCATCCCCGGTGTGCTCTGGAAGGTCAGGTGCTCGGTGCGAACACCCTCGTCGGTCGTGGCCGCCTCGACGTCGGCCTCGAAGGGCAGGTCCGCGTCGTACGCAAAGAACTCGAGGTAGGCATCGAAGGTGCCGCGGTCGACGGGATGCGTGAGCCACTCGTCGGTGGGACGCTCCTGTGCGCGCGCGCCCCCCGCGGTTGCGGCGAACAGCAGGACGGCGACCGGCATGGAGCACCCCCTCATGGGGCGATCCCTGTTCGCAGCCAGTCGATCAGCACGCTGAGATCCTCCTCGGTGATGATGCCGTGACTGGCATCGGTCCACCGGACGGTGCTCTGTGGACCCAACAGGCGCTGCAGCGGTCGCACCGACACGTCCGGCAAGTAGTCGGTATCCGCTTCGCCGTTGATCATGAGGAGCGGCCGCGGATTGATGCGACCGATATAGTTTGCCCCGCACGCCGCGGGCCGATGCCCGTGCTCGAGCGCGTCGAAATGTCCCCCATGCAGCAGCGCCACCGCCGCGAGTCGTCGCTCCGCGCCGCCCGCAATCATTGCCATCTGTGCGCCACGGCTGCGGCCCACCAGCGCTACCCGGTCGGGAGGCACAGTGAACGTCTCGACCAACACGTCGTACGCGCGTCCGACATCCTTGACCGTCTGGATCGCGAAGTCCAGGTACAGCGACTGCTGGTTGTACAGCTTCTCGGCCTTCTCCTGCGCGCTGAACGTCTCGAGCAGACCGGTCTTCCGCTCGCCGAAGTACAGCATGTCGATGGCGAGCACCGTCCAGCCCGCCCGTCCCATCACCCGGCTGATGTTCACGACACTCGGCGAGTCCTTTCCGTTCGGCCCCCCGCCGTGGAGGAAGACGATGCCACCACGCGATGCTGTGCCGATCGGCCGATGGGTGCGGGCGGTGACGATCACCCCCGGCGTGCTCTGAAACGTGAGCCGTTCCTCGATCAACCCGTCTACCGTGTCCGACTCGGTGATCGTGAGGCCCAAGGGTAGGGATCGCTCGTACCCGAAGAAGTCGAGATAGGTCTCGAAGGTGCGATCGTCCACCGGGTTGGTGACCCACTGGTCGGTGGGACGATCGTCTTGTGCCCCGAGGCCGCTCGTAGCGCACCAGGCGAGCACGATCCCGATCAGTGCGCGATTCGTGAACGACATGGACAGACCCTTTCGACTCAGCGGTTCGGTAGCGGCATCACCAGGCGGAAGCCCAGCTCCTCGCTCTGGAACCACGGTCCGAACGACTCGACGTTCGGCGAGTCAAACATATACGTGGGGGTCTGCCAGGAACCACCCATGACCGCAAACCGGGTAGCCGACGCAGGCCCCGCCATCCACTCGCGCACGTTGCCCGCCATGTCGTGTGCGCCGAACGGACTGGCACCGAACGGGAACCTGCCGACGGGAGTCGTGGACACACCGCCGAAGTTCGACCGGTCATCGATGGTCACCAGATCGTTCCCCCAAGGGAACCGGCTCCCCCGGTCGCCCAGCGCCGCGCGCCACCACTGCTCGGCGGTGGGGAGCGACTTCCCGGCCCATCGAGCGTACGCCGCCGCTTCGTACCACGAGATCCCGGTCACCGGGTGGTCCGCCCGACCGTCGGGGAATTGCCCACCGCTCCATCCGCGGGGTCCCGGCAGCCCGGTGCGGTCCACCAGGGCGGCGAGGGCCGTCTCCCGCGCCACCCACCCGTTTCGCGTGAGCATTGAATCGGGCCACATGTCGAGATCGCGATACCCGCCGTCGCCGACGAAACGCATGTACTGCCGGTTGGAGATCTCGTGCCTGTCGATCAAGAATGCGGGGAGCTCCACGCCGTCGTGCTGGGAAGCCAGCGGGCCCGGCACCGAACCCGTGCTGACGAGCACCATGCCCCCGGCGTCCCACGCTGCCGGGACCAGTTCCCCTGTGACGACGATCGTGTCACCGGCCGAGAGGCCGAACGTGAACTCACCAGTCACGTAGTCATCCGCGGCGACCGTGAGTCGATAAGAGCCGGCGAGCAGGACGCGGTGCTCGATCGGTGCACGACCCAGCAGGACGGCGCTCGCAACCGAGTCCAGCGATCCCAGACCCCGGGCCACCTCGACGGCTGCACCGGCAGGTTCGGTCGCGATGGTGACGACACCGCCGAAGGTGTCGGCTATCGGCACGAAGGCACGGTCGCCCAGGTCCCGACCCGACGCCGCCAGCAGCACATAGGCGGCGTCGAGGTTGCCCGACTCCGCGGCTGCTCGCATGTCCGCGGCCAGCGCGCGCGTGGCGGAAGCACCGCGCTGCTGAACGAAGACGACCGTCGCGAGGAGGACGACGGCCACGGCGATGGCGGCGGTGCGCCACACGGATCGCTTGACCGGAGCCCGCCCGAGGGTAGCTGCCGAGATCGTCGTCGATGGCACCCCGCCACTCGGTGTCACGATGGCCTCGAGGCGTTGCAGCACCTCGTCCGTCTTCTGCCACCGGTCGGCTGGACGCTTCGCCAGGCACTTCATCACGACTGCCTCGAGGGCGGGCGGCGTGTCCGCGCGATGCTGCGAGACCGGCGCGGGTTCGGTGACCAGGTGCGCCGCCAGGATCTCCTGCGCACTGGCTCCCAAGAACGGCGGCCGGCCGGCCAGCAGCTCGTAGCCCAACGCGCCCATGGCGTAGATATCGGTGCGGTGGTCGATGTTCGGATCGGCCGAGGCCTGCTCAGGCGACATGTAGGACGGCGTACCCAGCGCGATCCCCGTCGTCGTGAGATCTTGTGGGCCCGTTGCCGACGTCACGGCTTTGGCCACCCCGAAATCCATGACCACCGCGTGGTTGCCCGACATCATCACGTTGTCGGGCTTGATGTCGCGGTGCACCAAGCCGTGGCTGTGCGCCTCTGCGAGTCCGTCGGCCACATCGCGCAACATACGTATCGCATCGGCGATAGGGAGCTTCCCCTCGCGGCTCAGCCGATCGCGCAGCGACTCCCCCTTCATGTACGGCATCACGTAGTAGAGGATGCCATCCGCATCGCCCGAGTCGATCAGGGTCAGGATGTGCGGGTGCTCGATACGTGCGGCGATCTCGATCTCGCGCAGGAATCGCTCGCCACCCAGGACCGAGGCGAGTTCTGGACGAAGCACCTTGAGAGCGACATGCCGGTCGTGCTTGAGGTCGCGTGCCAGGTAGACCGTCGCCATGCCGCCCGCGCCCAGCTCACGTTCGATTGCGTACCGGTCACTGACGGCAGCCCGGAGGCGCTCGAGGAGATCAGGCATCAGGGAGGAAATATACGGCGCAGTGACGGAGAAGAGGGGAAGTGGGGTACCAGATCCAGCATGCTCGGTCCGTCCCGCGCCCCAGCCCGTCCACGCGTTCCGCACGCACCGCCGGAGCCGCATCGATCGTGCGACGATCGGGCGCAGCCCCTCAGCGGGCGCTCGATGGCTACAACACGGACGAGAGCGAGCTGATCGAACTCGGATACGATCTCATGTACACAGATCGATCCGACGAGGGGACGTCTTTCAGATCATGGCGGAGATCCACCCGGCGTCGGACGACGCGCACGTCGCCGCTGGATCCTTCCCTCGGCGATCAGGCGCAGTGCACGGAGTATCTCGCTGTTGCGGTCGAACTCGTAGTGCGCGTAATCGGACCACCGCATTGGAAAGTCGGGCTCCAGTACTCGACCGAGCGCCTCGTCGTGAGGGAAGAGAACCTGGGCCGACCGCGCGACCGATCCGCGGAGCCCCGCGTTCGGCAGCTCGATGGGCACGACATTGGTGTAGGCATTGCCCGCCTGCGCCGGCGGCACTCCCACCACGACCGCTCCCAGACGCCACAGAACATAGGCGGCATGGTACGCCGCGCTGAACGTACCGGCATCCACCAGCACGATCACCGTCGGCCGATAGAGCGGCTCACCCGCCTGTCGCTCAAACACCTCGGCCATCCCACAGCCGTACTCGCCCAGACCGTCCGCATATTCCGCCAGGCTGCGATCACCCCTCGGGCTTCCCACGGCGTCGAACCGGTAATCGCCGACCCCATACGCAGGGCCCCACTGCGACGCCAGATCATCCTCCGTCCAGTTGTTCAGCTGCAGGAGCTGCGGTGATGCCACATCCACCCAGAGATCTGGGAACGGGTAGTCCAGGTATTCGTTACCGAACGCGAGCAGATACAGTGGAAGCATCAGGCTCGACCAGCCACCGCCGTTGTGGCGCACGTCCACGATGAGATACTCACCACCGTCGGCCCGCATGCGGCTCAGCAGGTCCGTGACGGTCTGTGTGAAGCACGGAACCCCGGCGAGCGCGCTGTCCAGGTCGGCCGGAGCCTCGTGGTCGAGGTACCGGCTGTAGTAGCGCGACACGTATCCGGGGAGATCCTGCCGGCCTCTGGCTTCCCGAAACGCCTCGGCCCCTTCGATCGCCAACAGCCGGAGATAGCCGACACGCTCCTGCTCGAGGTACGTCCACCAGATTGGCCCGTTACCCTCCCCGAGGTCCAAGCGTGTGCCACCCGACCACTCGAGGCCTGCCAATTCACCTCGGTCGAGGAACGGCACCAGTCGGCGGACCTGCACTCCATCCGGGCTCTCGAGCACCAGCTGTGCCGTGTCGCGCTGCCAGCCGAACAGCCGAGCGCTGTACCTGTTCGACCGCACGGCTGCGGCAAGGGTGCGGGCGTGACCGTAGGCGTTCTCCGTGGGGGTGATCCGCGCGGCTCGCTCGGTCAGATGCTCGACCGCCAGCCCCTCAGCGGCGACGAGACGGTACCCCACCAGTGCCTCGAACCCGGTCCCGGCCTGCGACACGAAGATCGCGTCCGACGCGACGGCGAACCGGATCGGCAACCACTTGGAGACGACGTCGTCACCGGTCCTGGAGGGCTCCGAGAGCCTCGTGTGACCGTCGCCGAGATCGGCAAGGAAGGGTGCCATCAACTCGTAGACGCCGGCGGCTTCGAGCCCGTCGGCCGGCACGCTTCGGAGCATCTCACCCACGCGTCGCTTGAACTCGACCTTGCCCCCGAACGCAGTGTAGGGATCCGGGTGTGTCTCCTCGAGCGTACGAATGAAGTACCGCACATCCTGCTCGACCTGCTGGGGGGTCAACCGCTCCTGCGCCAGGCCTCCGGGAGGGCACGACAAGAAGAGCGCCGCAGCGAACGACGCCACAGCGACAATACGCTTCACGCACTGCTTGCTCTCTGTCACGGTCGCCTCGACTCCTCTCAGCCGTTGTCCGCGGGCCGATTTCCCTCGATCGGGTCATGGGCCTCGAGCAGGTGCAGGACCGACACCGGGCGCGGGCGAGCGGTTGCGTGGATGCCGGCCCCAGGGGGCCGAGCCCCGGCAGAACGCCGCCTCACGAGCGCCACGCTACCGGGGTGGACGTTGCGTCGTGGTGTGTCATCTCGCGAGCGCTCCATCCCGCCGCGCTCCCACCCCGGATACCCGCTCTGCTCGAGAACCCCGCGCGGGACAGTGTCGATGCCACCCGGAGCCCCGCCCGACACCCCCATGAGGCGCGGTCCGCTCCAGGAAACTGCAACCATTTCGCCACAGCATCCATCTACCTACCATCGGAGCTCGAACCCGCACAAGTCGATTCGACCACGGAGCAGCAGATGGGAAGCCAACGGGTAGGACGCCGTTCACTGCTGGTGACGGTCGCCGCACTGAGTATCGCGACCAACGCGTGGACGCAGGAGCGCGCCGACGTCGACGTGCGCCCGCTCGCGTTTCACCACGCCGACGAGTATCGCGCTGGTGACGGTTTCCTCGTCGTCGCGGACCGGCGCGTGTTCGCAGCGATGGCCTTCCTCAACGCCATGGGATACGACGAAGAAGCTGACGGACTCGCAATGCACCCGGTGCGGGTACGGGTCCGCACCGCGCTCAGCGAGCGACTGGACAGCGAGGATGAACGGGTCGAGGCGTGGCAGGCGTACTACGACGCGCTCGAGCTGCCGGTATTCGCCATCCTCGATTACGTCCTCTCGTTTTCCACTGACTACCCCTTCGCACGGGTGCGGCCCGTGGACGAGCTGCAATACCCCCAGACCGAGCCGGCGCTCCGCGACCTGTCCACGGTTCTCAATGCGTTCTGGGATGTCGTCGACCTCGGCACCATCTGGAACGAGGTCAAGCCGCTGCTCGTCGACGAACTCGACCAGTATGACTTCGCGAAGATGCGCGGGCAGTTGACCGCCCTCTGGCACTACCTCCGCATGGAGCGCTCGGACCCGTTCACCCTCGTCAACGTGCCCAACCTGCTCGAGCGCCACTACTCGGCTCTCGGCGCGCGGTACGACAGCTACTACTTCCAGGTCGAGAGCCCCGGAGCGCACGATTACGGGCTGAACGTGCACGAGTATCTGCACAGCATCGTCAACCCGCTCGTGAAGCGGCACTTCGATGCACACGCCGACATGCTGCAGAGCTATTACGAGGCCGGTCGCGCGGGACCGTATGCGCGGAGCTACCAGAGTCCGCGGTCGATGACCCAGGAATCCCTGGTGCGTGCGCTCGATTACCGACTCCGGCTCGCAGCATCGGCTGATCCCGACGCCGCGGCGAAGATCCAGGCACGGATCGACGAGATCACCGAGGCCGGCTTGGCAATGACGGCACCGTTCTATCGCTCACTCGCTGCCTACGAACGGTCCGGCGTTCCCTTCGACGAGTATCTACCTGAACTGCTGGCGCAGTTGGAGCGGCGGTAATCCCCGACGACCAACCGACGTGGAACTGACGCTGGAAGGTCCAGGTTCGCACCGGCACCGTCGATTCCATAGGCTGGCGAGCTCGTGACCGGCAACGGCACCGGCCGGCGCCGCGAGCGCCGGGTGACGCTCTACGGCTCCAAGTTCATCTTCCGCAGCAGGGTCTGATAGGCCGGGTGAGATCGGAGGTTATCATAGCTCGGCTCGGTCTTGAGCGATACAACAGTATGCAGCTCATGCCCATCCACTGCCCTCGCATACCACTCCGTCCTCGACTGGTCCAGGGCCGCGATAGGGTACACGCGGGCGAGGTGCCAGAGTGCGTGGCGGGAGATGGGAGCGTGTTTATCCGGTAGGGTACTGAGCGTCAGCCCGGAAACGACACCGCAGGCAAACTTGCCGCTGGCTCGTCCCACGCCGTGACGTGGGTGGCGTCCGGAATCGCGCTA
>JBDHDN010000153.1:0-8402 GCA_039591485.1 Gemmatimonadota bacterium | reverse complement strand
GACGCCACTCGGATCATGGTCCCCGCGGTACGAGCGCTGGGTGACTCGGTCGCCGGATCGGGCTCGGCGCTCGTCCGCACGCGCCGGCTGGTTCACTGGATCAACGACCGCTTCGACTGGTCCGCAACGGACTATCAACGTCGGACTCCTCTTGAGGTCATCGCGCGGCGCGCGGGAAACTGTGCCGAGTTGGCATCCGTGCTCCATCTCTTCCTCGACAGCCTCGGCGTCCGCACCAGATGGGTCCGTGAGATCAACGTGCAACCGGAGCCGACACCACGGCGGCAGCAAACGGCAGCCAACATGGTCGCTCAGCGCGGTAACGCTTACTCGGTTTTCGGACTCCAGCACAATGACCACGTCTGGCTCGAAGTATGGGACGATGCCTCGCAGGCCTGGTTCCCGGCTGATCCGGCGTACGGTGTCGCCGGGCTCGCGGAATGGTCGGCCGCCCGGCTCGCAATGGACCGCCGCCCCAAACCCCGTGTCGAAGCGGTCGAACCGATCGCCGCAGACATGTTGGTGCCGTTTGTGGTCGTTGCCGGCGAGTCGAGGGGCGGCCCATACGATAACGACCGTACGACCCGTTACCTGGTTGACGGGTTCCGTCGCCTCTACGGGGACGTGATTCAGGAGCTTCCCTCGTGGCCGGCGTGGGTCGCCGCCGTGCGAAGGCTGGCCCCGCCCGCGAGGGCCGCCTTCGCTGGTGAGGAGAACCTGCACGAGTACACGGACGACATCGCGGAGCTCAAGGCTATCTACGACTCACTCGTTCGGGAAGCCGCTGACCGTCAGCTCGCGTGGCGCGAATGACCGCCCGACGAAACTCACGGTCGTCCGCGGCGGGCATTGGGTGATCCCCAACCGGTGAGCGTGCCCCTCGGCTGGGCAACGGAGCACCTGCATCGGTCCCACGAGAACGACGAGTGCACGTCTCTCCCCGACTCCCCATGCCCTGCCGGTGGCTCGGCGCGTGCCCGCCAGCATCTGAGGTCGTCGCCCGGTTGACGCAGATCGCGTAGGCCTCGAATGCGCGCGAGCTGGCGTACCCATGACGTCGCGACACGACCCAACTCCACGGCGCACGACGGCAGCGGGAGGTCGTTGGGTCTCACGTCCGCAGAATCGGTCATGTCGGACGTGAGGGCGGCCTGACGGTAGCGATGCTGCCGCAAGCCTCTCGACGCGGCCTGTACCGCGATTCCCTACGCCTTCACCCCGCGGATCGCGACGTAGTCGCCCCGGTCGAATCCTTCGACGGGGTGTTCCACCCGATCATTCGAGTACTTCGGGTGCACGGTCAATGTCTGTGCGAACGTTAGATCGATGAACCCGACCTCACGCAGGAGCTCGGCCTTCTCCTCGGTCGTGCGCCAGTTGGCGTTCGCGACGAACTCCACCGGGTACGGATGCGCCGGTGCGACCTTCCGAAGATGTGCGTCGTCCCAGGAGCCACGGACACCGGCGAAACCGTACAGCAGCCCGTAGGAGCTCTCCGCCGGCACGTCCAGCACCACGATGGCGCCGCCGGAGCGGAGCACGCGATGCCCCTCGGCGAATGCGGCGCGGAGGTCGGCGATGTAGCCCGGCGTTCCGTTCATGATGACGGTGTCGAACTCACCCTCCCCCATCGGAAGGCGCTCCGCGCTCCCCGGCACGACATCCATACCGCGCTTCGCGGCGATCTCCGCCATGCCCTCGGCCGGCTCCACGCCGTGCCGGATATCGATGCCGTGTTCGGTGCGGAGCAGGTGCTCGAACAGCCCACTCCCGCACCCGACACTCAGCGCCTTTCCCGGGTCGTTGAGGGCACGCTTCAACAAGAGCACTTCGGACTCCAGCACGTTGCGATTCTGGAGGAACCACGCGTCGTACCGGTCGGCATACTCGTCAAACGGCTCGTGCTGCATGAACGCTCGCTCTCATCGGTTGGAGGATCGGCGGCTCGGCGTCACAGAAGGTAGGCAGAGGGCCTGGCAGGAGGCAGGGGGGAGGGTCGGTGCCGCTGCCGGGAAGGACGGCCGAACAGGTCCCTCGCTGCGGCAACGCTCCAGGCTGTCGGGTGGACTGCACCAGGGTGCCTTGCGCCGTGGCCCGACCGCCGACATCCGTGTTCCGAGTTCGGTGGCCATCCCGACGGTGCAGCCGTACGGGCGCCCGGGCCGGGTGGGTCGCGGAGCTGATCGCCAGGATCGAGCAGCATGCCGACCGGCGCCCGCATCGAGGCACGCGGGATTTCTCCGGAGCGCGCCGCACGCGGTATACTTGCCGGCGACGGTGGTACCGCACGAAAGGTGGGGAGCATGCAGATCGGACTCGTCGGGCTCGGCAAGATGGGCAGTGCCATGGTGCAGCGGCTCGCCAGCGGCGGCCACGAGGTCACGGGCTTCGACGTCGGCGAGGAGGCCGTCAGGCGCTGCGTCGCTGCCGGCGGCAATGCGGCGGCGAGCCTCGAAGCGCTCGTCTCCGGCCTCACGGGGCCGCGCTGCGTCTGGGTCATGGTGCCGGCGGGCGATCCGACCAGCGAGACCGTCCAGCGGCTCGCGGACCTGCTCGATCCCGACGACGTCGTCATCGACGGCGGGAACAGCCATTATGCCGAGGCGATGCGGCACTCGGCTGCGCTCGAGGCGGCGGGCATCCACTTCCTCGACGTCGGCACGAGCGGCGGTGTCCGCGGTGGCACCGACGGATTCAGCCTGATGATCGGCGGTCCGGACACGATCGTCGAGCGCCTGCGGCCGCTGTTCGAGACGCTGGCACCCGCATCCGATCGTGGCTGGGGGCACGTCGGTCCGGCCGGCGCCGGCCACTTCGTGAAGATGGTGCACAACGGCATCGAGTACGGTGCCATGCAGGCGTTCGCGGAGGGGGTGGCAATTCTCGCAGCCAAGCAGGAGCTCGGGCTCGATCTCGCGCAGGTCACGCGCATCTGGCAGCACGGCAGCGTGGTGCGGTCCTGGCTGCTGGACCTGGTCGTCGAGGCCCTGGCAGAGGATCCGGCGCTCGAGCGCATCGCCCCGGTGGTCGCCGACTCCGGCGAGGGACGCTGGACGGTGCAGGAAGCGGTGGACCTGGGCGTGTCGGCGCCGGTGATCGCCCACGCGCTGTTCGCCCGGTTCAAGTCGCAGGACGACGTTGGCTTCAGCGAACGGCTGCTGGCCGCCCTGCGCAACCGCTTCGGCGGACATGCCGTGCAGTCCGCGACCTCAGCCGATGAGTGATGCGCAGCTCGTAGGAGCGGCGATCGCGGGCATCGCCCTGCTGCTGTTCCTCATCGTCCGGGTCAAGCTGCACGCATTCGTGGCGCTGCTCGTCGGCAGCCTGGTGATCGGTGTGGGTGCGGGCATGCCGTTCGGTGACGTACTCGAGTCCGTGACGACCGGTGTGGGCAGCACCCTCGCTGCCATCGCCGTGATCGTGGGGTTGGGCGCCATGTTCGGGCAGATGCTCGAGGTGTCGGGCGGTGTGGAGGCCCTCGCCGACTCATTGCTGGCTCGGTTCGGCGAGCGCAACGCCCAGTGGTCTCTGCTCGCCGTCGGGTTCGTGGTGGCCATCCCTGTCTTCTTCGACGTGGCGTTCATCATCCTCGTCTCGCTCGTGTACGGACTGACCGAGCGTACCAAGCGTCCGATCGTCTACTATGCGCTGCCGCTGCTGGCGGGCCTCGCGGTCACCCACGCGTTCATTCCACCCACGCCGGGGCCGATCGCCGTCGCGGGCCTGCTTGGGGCCGATCTCGGGTGGGTGATGCTGTTCGGCGTCGTCGTCGGACTGCCGGCCGCCGTGGTCGCCGGGCCGGTCTATGCGCGCCTCGTCGCGCGGCACGTGCCGGCGATGGTGCCGGAGTACATGCACGTCGCCGCGCCGAGGCGGGAGCGGCCGCGGCCTTCGGTAGCGCTCACCGTGATGCTCGTCGCCGTTCCCCTCGTATTGATCGTCGGCAATACGGTGGCCGGTATCACGCTCGTCCAGGGTCACCCGCTGCGTGACGCGCTCGGCTTCATCGGGCACCCGATGATGGCGTTGCTCGTCACGACGGTGCTCTCGTTCTGGTTGCTCGGGACCCGCGTAGGGTACTCGGCGCACGAGATCCAGGAGATCGCGACCAGGGCGCTCGAGCCCGCCGGCATCGTGATCCTCGTTACCAGCGCGGGCGGCGTGCTCAAGCAGGTGCTCATCGACTCGGGTGTCGGCGACGTGTTCGCCGACGCATTGATGGCGACGAACCTGCCGCCCCTGCTGCTGGCGTTCCTCACCGCCACCGCCGTCCGACTGATGCAGGGCTCGGCGACCGTCGCGATGCTGACCGCCGCCGGGCTCGTGGCCGCGCTGCTCCAGGATGTGCAGTTCTCCGAGCCGATGCTGGCGCTCTTGGTGATCGCCATCGCCGCCGGCGCCACGCTGGTCTCGCACGTCAACGACTCGGGGTTCTGGCTGGTCAACCGCTACTTGGGACTCAGCGTGCCCGATACGCTCCGGACTTGGACGGTCACCACGGGCATCGTCGCCGTCGTGTCGTTGGTGCTGATCCTCGTGCTGAGCGCGTTCGTGGGCTGAATCGTGGTCGTGCTAATCATGGGGGTCAGCGGCTCGGGCAAGAGCACGGTGGGCCGCAAGCTGGCCGAGCGCATCGGCGCTCGCTTCGTCGACGGTGACGACCATCATCCCGCGGCCAACGTCGCGAAGATGCGCTCGGGCGTTCCGCTCACCGACGAGGACAGGGCACCCTGGATCGCCGCGCTCCGAACGATGCTCGACGCATGGCTCGCGAGCGGTGACACGGTTGTCCTGGCGTGCTCCGCGCTGACGGAGCGTATCCGCACCGCACTCGGCGTGGGTCGACCCGGCATCCACCTCGTCTTCTTGAGCGGCTCGCAGGACCTCATCGACGCGCGGATGCGCGAGCGCGACCACTTCATGCCCCCGGCGCTGCTCGACAGCCAGTTCGCGCTGCTCGAGCCGCCGCACGAGGCCCTGGAGCTCGACATCAGGCAGGCACCCGAGGAGCTCGTCGCCGGCATCATCGGCAGCCTGGCCCTGATCTGAGGCCGGAGCGAGAGGAGCTTGGCCGCCACCGGGCAGCGCACGGCAGTTCACGTCGGGATATGGGACAGGTTAAGTTTTATTTACCGGGTGCCGCCGGTGCGGTGGCTGGCTATCCCGACCGATCGACCGACTCTTCCCGACTCCGGAGATCCTGCCGTGCCGCCGATACCCGCCGCCCGGCGTCGTGTGTGGTGGACGATCGTGATCACGGTCGGAGCCGCGGGGTGCGGCAGCGCGCGCCCCCCGCTGGACGCGGCTCCCGAACCGCAGACCGCGGCGACCGCCGAGCTGGAAGCGCTGTACCGCGCCCGCAGCGACAGCGCGCGGCTGCGGTTTACGGAGGCCGACGTCCGGTTCATGACCGGCATGATCGGTCACCATGCGCAGGCCCTCGTCATGGCGGATCTCGCGCCGACCAACGGGGCGAGCCCCGCCGTACGAACCCTCAGTGCTCGCATCATCAACGCGCAGAAGGACGAGATCGCCAGCATGCAGCGCTGGCTCCGTGATCGTGGGCAGCCGGTGCCCGAGGTGCCCATCACTGGGACGACGATGATGGTGCACGGTCCGGACGACGCCATGCACATGCCGGGCATGCTGACGCCCGAGCAGTTGGCCGAGTTGGTGGCCGCACGGGGAGGGCAATTCGATCGGACCTTCCTTGCGTACATGATCCAACACCACCGCGGGGCCGTTACGATGGTGCACGACCTGTTTGCGACGGACGGAGCCGCACAGGACGAAGCCGTGTTCAAGCTCGCGTCCGACATCCAAGTCGATCAGACCACCGAAATCGCGCGGATGGAGTCGATGCTCGCGGAGATGGACGACGCGGGCGATCGTCCGTGATCACCGAACGTCACCCACCTTGGAGGATTCTGCTATGACCGTCGTATGGACCGGCAGCCCTCGTTGGCTCATCCCGCTCACGGCAGGGCTGGTGAGCCTAGCTGGCTGCTCCTCGCAGACTACGACCATGGAAGCGGGGGCGGTCCCTGCGACATCCGAGCGCACGCCGCCGCCGGCCGCACCGAGCCCCGACCCCCGCATTGGGTTGCGCGCGGGGTTGTTCGATGCGGAAGAGGCGGTGTGGAATCTGCGGATGGTCTCGCAGACACTGCCGCCGGAGGCGTTCGTCGGCGTCACGAATTCCGATCTCGCCTTCACCGGCAACTACGCCATCCAGGGCAACTACAACGGCATCCAGGTATGGGACATCTCCGACCCGAGTCAGCCGACGCTCGTGATCGGATACGTGTGCCCCGCGTCGCAGAGCGACGTCTCGGTCTACCGGAATCTCCTGTTCGTCTCAGGCGAGGGGTTGGGGGGTCGACTGGACTGTGGTTCGGAGGGAGTTCCGGAGGCGGTGAGCCAGGAAAGACTGCGTGGGATCAGGATCTTCGACATCACCGATATCAGGAACCCCGTGTACATCGCGAACGTGCAAACGTGCCGCGGCTCGCACACCCATTCGGTGCTCGTGGACCCGGATGACGCAGAGAACGTCTACGTCTACGTCTCCGGCTCCGCGCCGGTGCGCCCCGCAGAAGAGCTGCCGGGATGCTCCAGCGGACCGCCTGACGAGGATCCGAGCACCGCACTGTTCCGCATCGAAGTCATCAGGGTACCGCTGGCGCAACCGGAGCGGGCCGCGATCGTGAGCTCGCCCAGGATCTTCGACGATCTCGTGGCCCCGCCGCGTCACGGTCTTGCTCCGGACGATCTGGCCGCGCTCGAAGCGGCGAAGGCACGCGGGGCGTTTGTCGCGGAAATCAACGGTCAACCCCTCGTGTTGCCCGATCGGTTCGCGGCCGCCATGCTGGACAGCATCGTCAAGGAGCGCGGTGACAGCGGTGCCCCGACGGCCGCCGACAGCGCGGCACTCAGAGCCTCCATCCCCGAACTCATTGTGCGCATGATCGGTGAGCGGCAGGCAGACGGACCGCGTCCGGGTCCCACCCAATGCCACGATATCACCCTGTACCCGGCGATTGGGCTTGCGGGCGGCGCGTGTGAGGGCTACGGACTGCTGCTCGATATCCGCGATCCGGTCAACCCGAAGCGGATCGCCGCCGTGAGCGACTCGAACTTCGCCTACTGGCACTCGGCGACGTTCAACAACGACGGGACCAAGATTCTCTTCACCGACGAATGGGGTGGGGGAGGGCAGCCGAAGTGCCGCGCCAGCGACCCGACGGAGTGGGGCGCCAACGCCATCTTCACGGTCGACGAACGGGAAATGCGGTTCCGGAGCTATTACAAGCTGCCGGCGGCGCAGACCCCACAGGAGAACTGCGTCGCGCACAACGGCTCGCTGATCCCCATCCCGGGACGCGACGTCATGGTCCAGGGGTGGTACCAGGGTGGCATCTCGGTGTTCGACTGGACCGACCCCGAGCACCCGTTCGAAATCGCCTTCCACGATCGCGGACCGGTAGACTCGACCCGGATGCGCATGGGCGGGAGCTGGTCGGTCTACTGGTACAACGGGCTGATCGTGAACTCGGAGATCGCGCGGGGGCTCGACATCTTCGAGCTGACGCCGAGCGCGTGGCTGTCGCAGCACGAGATCGACGCGGCGAAGTCGGTCACGCTCGAGTACCTCAACGCCCAAGGGCAACCCAAGTTCGTCTGGCCGGCAACGTTCGCGCTGGCGAGGGCGTACGTCGACCAACTGGAGCGCTCGAACGGCCTTCCCGCCGCCACGATCGCATCGATGCGGAACGATCTCACGGCGGCGGAACGCGCGGCTGGATCGGAGCGGCGCAATGCCTTGACGACGCTTGCGGCGGCGCTGGCCGAGCAGGCCACCGCGTCGCCCGATGCCGAGAAGGTCATGCTGTTGGCGGGCACGCTGCGGGAGCTGAGCGAAGCCGGGTAGGCAACGCGGTGTCGGTGAGCGCCCGACGTCGCTCTCGGGCGCAGCTCTCCAAGACCATCTGCGCCCCCGCCATCGTGCGGGGGCCTTGTGTTGGGCGCGACGCAACCGCGCGCCGGCTCGCTAGCGTGCGCGAAACTGAGCGAGCAGCCCCGCCTCCCGCTCGGGTGTGAGACCCGCGCGCAGCTGCGACTGCCGCTCCCAGTCCAGTGTTCGGAACCACTCGAGCGTGTCGCGCGCGGTGTCGGCGAGTGGGTGAACCCTGAGCCCGTGGCGGAACGCCTTGCCGCCGTCGATCCGCATCATCCCGTACGTCGTACCCTGTGGCGGCTCCCAGAAGGTGAATTCCTGAAACCCCTGCTCGACCAGGAAGTCGCTGGCAACCCACGTGAACCGCACGACCGATGTCGTCACCGCGCGGATGCCGTAGAGGAGCTCCGCGATCGACAGCGGCCCCCGCTGGCCCACCACGTTG
>JBDHDN010000152.1:0-8432 GCA_039591485.1 Gemmatimonadota bacterium | reverse complement strand
CAGGTCATGGTGCTGCTCCACACGGGTGTTGGGCTGGTATTCCTCATCCCGTTTGCGTGGTACCAGATTCGTCACTGGTTGCTGTACCGGTCGCAAGGGCTGTCCCACGTGAAACTCACCGGCTACTTCGCGATGGCCGCGACGGTGGCCGCCATTGTCTCCGGTCTGGTACTGACCGCCCAGGCCCTGTGGGCGACGCGGATCAGCTACGCGTGGGACGTGGTGCACATCGTCGCGACGTTCGCGCTGATCGTGTCGGTCGCACCCCACGTCGTCGTGCTCGTCAGCCGGGAGCTCCGTGCGGCCCGGGGTGGTGGTGGCACGGCCGTCCTGGCTGCCGAGAAGCGGTTCGGCATCGGCACCGTCTTCGTCACCGCCGCGCTGTTCGTGGTAGTCGCGTTGGCTGCCTATTGGTACGAGCCGCCGCAGATGGTGAACGAGTTTCCCGCGGACTACAGTTACCTCTACGGTCACGACCGGCCATTCGCTCCGAGCCTCGCACGAACCAGTACGGGTCAGGCGTTCGACGCCCGGTCGCTCAGCGGGTCGGAGTCGTGCGGCACCGCGCGGTGTCACGAACAGATCGTGCGCGAGTGGAAGGTCAGCGCCCACCGCTATTCGGCCATGGACGCGGCGTTTCAGTCCGTGCAGCAGGTCATGGCCGATCAGAACGGTCCCGAGTCGACGCGCTACTGTGGTGGCTGCCACGATCCGGTGTCCCTGTTCTCCGGAACCAAGAACGTCTTCACTGAGGATCTGACGAACCTGGCCGGCTACCAGGAGGGCGTCTCGTGCATCGTGTGCCACGCCATCCAGGAGACCGACGTCCAGGGCAATGCGAACTACGTCGTCACACAGCCGGAGCGGTACATGTTCGAGCTCGACGAGGGAGCGACTGCTCGGTTCTTCCGGGATTTCCTCATCCGGGCGTACCCGCGGTATCATGTGGAGACGTTGCAGCATCGGTTGTTCAAGAGCCCGGAGTTCTGCGCAGCCTGCCACAAGCAGTTCATCGACGAGGAGATCAATCAGGTGGGCTGGGTGCAGCTCCAAAACCAGTACGACAACTGGAAGAACAGCAGGTGGAACGAGCCTGGCGACGCTTCCAAGACGGTCGAATGCCGCGAATGCCACATGCCCTTGGCGGAGTCGGAGGACCCCGCCAGTGGCGATCCGCTCGACTACAACCGCACGACGCGGGACGGCAAGCATCGGAGCCATCGATTCCTTGCGGCCAACCAGTTCATGCCGCTGGCGCTGAAGCTCGAGGGGGCTGAGGAGCATGCGGAGCTGACGGAGCGGTGGCTCAGGGGCGAGATCGAGATTCCCGAGATCGCTCACAAGTGGCAGCCGGGCCCCGCCGTGCCGCTCGAGCTGGTCGTGCCGGACACGGTAATGCCCGGCGAGAACGTCAGCGTGCAGGCGGTCGTCACCAACAACAAGGTCGGTCACGACTTCCCCACGGGGCCGCTGGACATCATTCAGGCGTGGGTGGAGATCACGGTGCGGGACGAGGCCGGTCGAGTCGTGTTCGAGTCCGGAACCCGGGACGATCGGCACTTCATCGAGCCGGGCTCGTTCATCTTCAAGGCCGAACCGGTGGATCAGTACGGCAACCTGATCGACCGGCACAATCTGTGGGAGATGGTCGGGGTGCGGTACCGTCGGGCGATGTTCCCGGGAGCCTCCGACCGGGCGGAGTTCGGCTTCTCATGTCCGGCGACCACGCTCGCTGCGCAGGAAGGGGCTGAGGGGTCCCGTCCGCCGCTCGACACCGATGCCCAATTCGCCGCCCCGCTCCGGCAGGCCACCACGCTGCACGTGTCGGCCAAGCTGCTCTACCGCAAGGCGGACCAGTTCCTCCTCAACTTCCTGTTTGGCGAGGACGCAAACCTCACGGCCCCGATCACGGTCATGTCGGAGGACGAGAAGACGATCGTCGTGAGGCCGCGGGACACGGACTAGCGATGGCGCCGGGCATGCCGCGCCGCCGGCGCCTCCTGCTTCTGACGGCGGGGCTCGCGGTACTCTTCCTCGCGACGGCGGCCAGTGTGGTGTGGGTAGCCTCGCGTCCGGAGCCGGCCTACGTGCCGGGCGGGCCGGTCCAGGGCCTCACTGCCGGTCTCGCGCGTTCGTTGCCGGCGGAACACCCGCGCGTCACGTTCACCGACGTGACGCAGGAAGCGGGGATCTCCTTCCGCCATTTCTCGGGGTCCCGGTCGTCCCAACTGCCGGAAGACATGGGATCAGGCGCCGCCTGGGGCGACTTCGACAACGACGGATGGCTCGACCTCTACGTCGTGAACCTCGCCGGTCCCTTACCCGGAGCAGGCGGGGCAGCGCCGCCGTCGCCGGCTCGGGCCGCCCTCTTCCGCAACGCCGGCGACGGCACGTTTCAGGACATCGCTGCTGCCGCCGGAGTGCAGTTCCGGGGTTGGGGGATGGGGGCCGCGCCGGCCGACTACGACAATGACGGCTGGCTCGATCTCTTCGTGTCGGCGTACGGTGAGAACGTCCTCTACCACAACAATGGAGACGGCACCTTCACCGACCAGACCGAGCGCGCCGGGTTGGCAGGACACAGCGGGTTCTGGTCGGGAGCGCGTTGGGGCGACTACGATCGGGACGGCCTGCTCGATCTGTACGTGACGGGATACGTGCAGTATCGCGTGCTCGCGGCGCAAGGCATGTCCTCCCAGTACGATATCGAGCAGCCCGCCGCCATCAACCCCTCGTCGTTCGAGCCTGAGCGCAATCTCCTGTATCACAACAACGGTGACGGGACGTTCTCCGAGGTGGCCTCGCAGGCCGGCGTCGCGGGCGAGTTGGGACGCAGCCTCGGTGCCGTGTGGGCCGACTTCGACGACGACGGGTGGCCCGACCTCTACGTCGCCAACGACGTCTCCGACAACGTCATGTACCGCAACCAGGGCGACGGGACGTTTCGGGACGTCAGTCACGCCGCCCGCGTTGCCGACTACCGGGGCGCCATGGGCTTGGCGGTCGGTGACTGGGATGGAGACCAGGACCTCGACATCTTCGTGACCCACTGGATCGCTCAGGAGAATGCCCTGTACAGCAATCTCCTCTCGGAAGTGCGGGCGAGCGGTTCCTCGACGCCCGAGCCGGTCATGTTCATGGACGAGGCGGACCGGCACGGCCTGGGACAAGTGGCGCTGGCCTTCGTCGGGTGGGGGACCTCATTCCTGGATTACGACAACGATGGGCGGCAGGATCTCTTCGTCGTCAACGGGAGCACCCTGCAGCAGGAGGACGACGAACACCAGCTCATCCCGATGCAGGATCACCTGTTCTGGAATCGCGGGTCCACGGATGGCTTCTACGATGTGTCGTCGGTGAGCGGTGAGTACTTCGAGCGCGCGTACGTCGGCCGGGGCGCCGCGATCGGCGACTACGACAAGGACGGCGACGTCGACATCTTCGTGGTCAACCACGCCGGACCCGGCGTGCTGCTGCGCAACGACGGGGGGAACCGGCAACACTGGCTTGCGGTTCACCTGACCGGCGAGCACAGCAACCGATCCGCAATCGGGGCGAAACTCCGTCTCGTTGCGGGCACGTCGATCCAGATCCGCGAGATCGGGGCGCAGGGCCCGTACCTCTCGACCAACAGCCCCGTGGAGCATTTCGGACTCGGGAGCCACGAGACAGCGGATTCCCTCGTCATCCAGTGGCCCCGCGGTCTGCGCCAGGTCGTTCTCGGCCCGCGCGCCGATCAGTTCCTGGAGATCACTGAAGCGGAGGAGACCCGAAGTGTCGCGGAGACGCCTCGGTGAGACGCGTGGCCGGTTTCGTCGGGGTGGTTGCCGCGCTGTTCGTTGCGGTCACGGTCTTGAAGCACGATCCCGGACCGCCGGCGAGCCCGATCGACTCCCTCGCGGTGTCCGTCGGTGAGCGGGACCGCATCCGGCAATTCTGGGAGGTATACCGGGCGGCCACCGCGCACCGCATCGCGGGACGATCACGGGACGCCGCGGACGAGTACCGGCATGCCCTCGCGCTCGATCCGGCGCACCTGGATGCCCTGTACTATCTGGGGAACATGGAGTTCGACCTCGGGAGCTTCGCTGCCGCCGAGAGGGCCTGGAAGCAGATGATCGAGATCGATCCCACGAGTGCCCGAGCGCATGCACAGCTGGGCACGTTGCACTTCTGTGTCGGTGACGGGCCGCCGCTTCGGCCGGGGCTCGCGGTGGCGGAACTCGAGCGCGCGGCGGCGATCAATCGTGAGGAGACGGGCCCGTTGCTGAGCCTGGGGGAAATCGCGCTGGTGCAGGGCGATCTGGACCGGGCGCACGAACTGCTCGACGCGGTGATCGGCTCGAATTACTCCAGCGTCGAGGCGCACTTTTACCTCGGCTACCTCGCGTGGGAATCGGGCGCGGTTGCCGAGGCGGCCGACCTGCTGGCAGCGGCGGTTCAGCACGCGCAGCCGTCGGCCCCGGCAGGCGACGTCGCGGGCGAGGGCGATACCCGAGCCGGCTCTGCACCGATGGTGCGGGCTCCTTCACGGTGCGGAGCCATGCGGGCGCATGCCGACGAGCTCGCCCGCGTGGACGGGGATGCGACGCAACTCGTTGGGCCAGTGTACCGCGCGTTCGATGAGTGGCTGCAGGAGGTGCGCGGCTCGCTCCCCTAGCGCTCTACGGGTAGAGCCGGCGGTGTCTCCTGCTGCCGAGCGCTCGAGCCCGATTGCCACTTCAACTCGATCAACAGCGCGACGGGGCCCACGAAGAAGAGCGCATAGAACGGGGCGTAGATGACCTCGGCCAGCCGAAACAGCATCTCCACGAAGGCGATTGCCACCGCCACCGCGACCGCGCCCCACGTCGAGGAGACCGTGGTTTTCGGGTCCGTGATCATGAACAGCGCGAAGAGCTGGTACATCGGCCCGGTGATCGGCGCAACCTCGGCCGCGTAGGAGCTGCCGGTGATCTGGCTCCGGACCAGGGCGAACACGAAGAAGGCTGCAACGTAGGCAATCGTGATGTGCGCGCGTTTCGCCTGCCCGACGGCGATCAGGCCCACCCCCCAAATCACCAGCATCGGCCAGAGGTTGTTTCCCCACTGGACGCTGAGCGGTGCGACGGCGAACGGCGCGAGAAACAGGAGCGCGCAGATGCCGAAGTTCGTCGGGTTCCAGATATGCCGCCCCTTCGCCCGCAGGACGTACTTCGACATGACCGAGAGCACGGCCCCGAGCGCATACGGCCAGAGCATCGGGGACCGCACCAGGATGGAGACGCTGATGCCGGAGATGTAGGCGCTCACGAGCTGCGGGGACTGTCCGGTGAGCGGCCGTCGCAAGGCGAGCTCGGTGGCGAGGGTCGACGCGACGGCAAGCGCCACCGCCTCGTACGCGCGCAGCATGCCGAACGACCAGTGCGCACCGATCAGGATCAGCGTGATGAGGAGGGGCGACGTCAGACGCCGATCGAACGTCACTCGGGCTCCGAGAGGGTGTGGAGCGTGTTGACGGCGGGCGCGAGGACGGTCTGCACGACGCCCGAGGGCCAGCGCACGACCACAGAGTCGATCGCTGGCGTCGTTCCCAGTCCGTAGTGCAGGCGCCGCTGGTTCTGGGCGGCGAATCCGTTGCCGCCCTCCACCTGCCGCAGCTGCGCGAGGTCAGCGGCGTAGAGACGCACCTCGGCACCGATCGCGCTCCGGTTGCTCCGGGTGCCCTCGAGCTCGAAGCCCACCCACCCGTGCTGCGGGTTGGCGGTCGTCCGATACACCAGGAGGGGACCCCGCTGATTGGCCACCACGGCGTCGAGGACCCCGCGGTTCCACAGGTCGACGAAGGCAACGGCCCGCCCATCCTTGGCGTCGGTGACCCCGACCGCGCGGGTGACGTCGCGAAAGCGGTGGCCTCCGCCGTTCAGCCACACACGATCCTGCTGGAATCCGGAGAGGCTGCGGCCGCGCATGGCGGGCCAGTTGTCCGCATCGGCGATGATGTTGCGGTGACCGCTCGTGACCATCGCATAGTCGTACCAATAGCTGTCCTGCGTCTCGCCTGAGACGTAGCCGTTCGTCACGTAGAGATCGAGCCACCCGTCGTTGTTCAGATCGCCGAACTGGGCGCCGAACGCGAAGCCAGCCAACTCGACGCCGAGCGCCCCGGCGATGTTGCGATAGTCGGGTGCGGTACCCGCCTCGTGTGTCGGTACCCACAGGTCGTTCCCGTGGATGAGCACGCCGGGTTCGGAGATGTTGCTCACGTAGAGCGTCCATTCTCCACGGTTGAAGGCATCGCCAAAGGAGGCGTTCATTCCGCTCTTCGGCGTGCGTGCGAGCCCCGACTCTCGTCCGACCTCGCGGAAGCGGCGACCGCTCTCGTTCACGTAGAGCTCGTTGACACCGTAGTCGTTGGCCACGAAGAGATCGGGGTCGCCATCGTGATCGACGTCCGCGGCCGCCGCCGCCAGCGTCCAGCGGGTCGTCCGGAAACCCATGGATTCACCGACCTCCTCGAACGAACCGTCGCCCCGGTTGCGGAGGAGGTAGTTCCGCCCTCCGTCCTGCGCATACTCGAAGCTCTCCGGCATGACGCGCGTGTTCGGGAGGTGCCACAGATCGACCGATGCCGGATAGAAGCAGCCCACGAAGAGATCGAGCCAGCCGTCCGAGTCGAAGTCGAACCAGACGGCAGTGTTGGCATTGATCCAGGACGGGAGCCCCAGCCCGTCGCTGACGCGCGTGAAGCCCCGGCCGCCGTCGTTATGGAGCAGCTCCGGGCGACCCCACCTGTACACGAACAGGTCTTCGTAGCCGTCGTTGTCGTAGTCGCCCCAGACCGCCCCCATCGATACACCCGTGTTGTGCGCGTTGAGGTCGGCCACCCCGAGTCGAGCGGCCACGTCGTCGAAGCTGCCGTCGCCGACGTTGCGGTAGAGGGCATTCCGGCCGTCGACCGCGCTGGTGGTGACGTAGAGATCCTGCCAGCCATCCCGGTCGAAGTCGCCGACCGCGACTGAGGCGCCGTAGGCGGCCACGACGGGCATGATCGGTCCGAGCTTCGCGTCGAGCTCCGGCGGTCGGTGGGCGAACTCGATCCCAGCAGCCTGCGACACTTCTTCGAGCACGAACCCGTATCGCTCGAGTGCGACCGATGCGGATGCCACGGCGCCAGCGTCATCCTTTGCCGAGAAGTGCCGCATGCCGAGCGGGGCAGCAAGGAGTGCCACGAACACGACGCCGGCCAGTGCTCTGAGCAGGCGGCGTGGCGCCGACGATTGCGGCTCAGCGCTGGTCACGCGGTTCGCCATCGTGGTCGGGGGGAGTGTGAGCGTATGGTGTTGACGCCAGGTACGTCAGTTTCAGATGCACGGCCACCTCGACGACCCCGCTTGCACGAGGCGACGCGGGAGAGCAGATGCAGCACAACGGGATGACCATCTCGACAAAGTCGTTCGGGAATAGGTGAACCTAAGAGCGGGCACCGACCGGGGCAAGGTTGCCTGTGCCGCGTCCGAGGAGTCCTAGCCTGGTCTGAGGGATGATCCTACCTTACTGCGATGCGCAGTGTCACCATTCCCCCGATTGCGCACCCGTTATCGGCCAGCGTGAGCGTGCCGGGCTCCAAGTCGCTCACGAACCGCGCACTCGTCATCGCCGCGCTTGCCGATGGCACCACTCGCATCACGGGCGCCTCGTCGGCCGACGACGTCGTTCTGCTCACGGAGGCTCTCGTGAGCCTCGGATTCGATATCGCGCAGGATCCCGGCACCGGGGTCATCGCCGTGACCGGCGATGGAGGGCGTATTCCCGTGCGTCACGGCCATCTCTTTGCGGGGAATGCCGGCACGACCGCGCGGTTCCTCACGGCGATGCTCGCCTTGGGCGACGGTGAGTGGGTGGTAGACGGCGACGCCCGGATGCGTGAGCGGCCGATCGGTGATCTCGTCGACGCCCTGAACCAGCTGGGGGGGACCCTGCACGACACGCAGGGGTGCCCGCCGGTGAAGATCACCGGGAGCGGCCTGCGGGGCGGAGTCGTCCGCGTGAACGGCAGTGTGTCGAGCCAGTTCGTGTCGGCCTTGCTCATGGCGGCGCCGCGGGCGCACGGCCCGGTCCAGCTCGAGCTCGCGACGGCGCTCACGTCGCGGCCCTACGTGGACATGACGATCGCGGTCATGCGGGCGTTCGGGGTCGAGGTGCAGCGGGACGGCTATCGGTCGTTCCGCATGGCACCGGCTCGCTACCGCTCGCCGTCCACGTATGCCATTGAGCCGGATGCGTCGGCCGCGTCGTACTTCTGTGCCGCCCCGGCGATCTGCGGCGGCACCGTCCTCGTGCGCGGCGTCCCTCGCCGGTCCCTGCAGGGTGATGTCGCCTTCCTTGCGCTCCTGGAGGCGATGGGATGCGAGGTATCCTACGCGGACGATGGCGTGCGAGTGACCGGCGCC
>JBDHDN010000151.1:0-8689 GCA_039591485.1 Gemmatimonadota bacterium | reverse complement strand
CTCCCTCGAAATAGTCCGGCCAGATCCCGATGCGAAAGATGCCAAACCACTGCTGTTCGTCGGGTGCGGGGGTAATCGTCGTTGCTACCGTGCTGCGACCGGCATCACCTCTTCGTGGTTGGTCGATGACATAGACCGGAAACCGTCGGCGCAGGAAGATGTTCTGAAACCCTTCCCGCCCGTCCGGTGTCGTTTCCCAAGTCTTGGAAAACTGCCCGAAACCGTGCCACATGACCAATGGAAACGCCCGCGCGTTGTCGGGAATCTGATAGAAGACATAGGCGTGATCACCGCGAAACGTCTGTCCCTCCGGCGTCGGGTCGTACGGATCGAACGTGCCAGGATTGGCGAACACCGTTCCCCCGACGAGGAAGCTCCCTTGGTCCCGGACGAGCATCAGATCGCCGGCAGCGGCATCGCCGCCATGGGTACAGGCTGATGTCATGAGCAGGAGGAACGCAACGCCAATCAACCCAACGTGCGTGAAGCGGTCGTGTGTTGCCGCAGGACCTGTGGAATCGTCTGGTGTCTGGTGCGCTGCGATAGGCCTTCTCATGGCTCCCCTCAACGACCGGTCATCATTTCGAGGTGCTCGGGCTACCGAACTCCGTACACCGTGAACGTCATCGGTCGACCATCCTCTGCAAATGCTCCGGGTACCGCGCGCCCTGCACCTCGATCGTCGAGACGGCATCCTCGATCGTGCGCACGTCCTCCGGGGTGATCGCGAGGGCCGCCGCCCCGAGGTTCTCGTCCAGCCGGTGGAGCTTGGTCGTGCCTGGGATGGGCACGATCCACGGCTGCTGCGCCAGCAGCCACGTGAGCGCGATCTGCGCGGGGGTCGCCTGCTTCCGCGTGGCGATCGTGCCGAGCAGCTCGACCAGGGCCTGGTTCGCCTTCAGCGCTTCAGGGGTGAAGCGCGGGAGCTGGATCCGGAAGTCCGACGGGTCGAACGTCGTCGTGTCGTCCATCTTCCCGGTGAGGAAGCCCCGACCCAGGGGGCTGAACGGCACGAACCCGATGCCCAACTCCTCGAGGGTTGGGAACACCTTGACCTCGGGCTCTCGCCACCACAGCGAGTACTCGCTCTGCAGCGCCGTGACCGGCTGCACCGCGTGCGCGCGGCGGATCGTCTCTGCGCTGGCCTCCGACAGCCCGAAGTGTCCGACCTTGCCTTCCTGGATCAAATCCCGCACCGTGCCGGCCACCTCCTCGATCGGGACGTTCGGGTCCGGTCGGTGCTGGTAGAACAGGTCGATGCGGTCCGTCCTGAGACGCTGGAGCGAGGCGTCGGCCACGGCGCGAATCCGCTCCGGTCGGCTGTCCAACCCCTTCTGGGGAACGCCCTCGGCAAAGCCGAACTTCGTGGCGATCACCACCTCGTCACGAAACGGGGCGAGCGCTTCGCCCACCAGCTCTTCGTTGGTGAACGGACCGTAGGCCTCGGCAGTGTCGAAGAACGTGACGCCGTGCTCGGCCGCGGCCCGAATCAGCCGAATGCCGTCCGGTTTGCTGACGGCAGGACCATAGCCGAAGCTCAGTCCCATGCAGCCGAGGCCGATGGCCGAGACGTCCAGGTCGCTGCCGAGTGTGCGCTGCTGCATTCGATGCTCCTTCGAGACTTCGTCAGTGTGTCGTCGTCTGTCTGGTCATTGGCGTCACCTGTCGATCAGCGCGGACTCGCGGGACCGGACCCCCACCAATTCGATCGCCGAGCAGGCCTCCCGAAACGCGCGCAGCTCGTCCGGGGTGAACGTGACGGCGGTGGCCCCGAGATCTTCCTCGAGGTGATGGAGCTTGGTCGTGCCCGGAATGGGCACGATCCACGGCTGCTGCGCCAAGAGCCAGGCGAGCGAGAGTTGGGCGGGCGTGGCTCCCTTCCGCCGTCCCCACTCCCGCACCAGATCGAGCAGCACCATGTTCGCCCGCAGGGCCTCGGGTGTGAAATACGGAACGGAAGCGTGCCGCGATTCCTCGGCGAACCGGCTGTATTCGTTGAACTTGTCCCCGAGGAATCCGCGACAGACCGGGCCCCACGGGACGAACCCGATCCCGAGCTCCTCGCACGTGGCCAGCACCGCGCCCTCGGGGAAGCGCTGGACGAGGGAATACTCGGTCTGGAGTGCGGTGACGGGCTGGACGGCGTGCGCTCGCCGTATGGTCTCGGGTGAGGCTTCGGAGAGGCCGAAGTGGAGCGCTTTCCCCTGCTCGATCAGCTCGCTGACCGTTCCTGCAACCTCCTCGATCGGGACCTCAGGGTCGACGCGATGCAGGTAGAGCAAGTCGATGCGATCCGTCCGAAGCCGTCGGAGCATGCCCTCCACGGCTTCGCGGATGTGCTCGGGGCGGCTGTTCCGTCCGGCCCGCCCACCATTCTCGAACGCGAATCCGAACTTGCTGGCCATCACGACCTGGTCTCGCACGGGCGCCAGCGCCTCACCAACGTACTCCTCATTGGTGAACGGTCCATACACCTCAGCCGTATCGAAGAAGGTGACGCCGAGGTCCACCGCCCCACGGATGACGGGAATCATGTCATGCTTCGGTCTGGGCGGGTTGTAGCTGCCGCTGGTCATGCTCATGCATCCCAACCCGATAGACGAGACTTCCAGCGTGCCGAGCATGCGCCGACCATCTTGCAGTGGTTCCGACCGGGCCCTGACACCGGTCGCGCCCTGCACGGCCGAGTTCGAGCCACGCCCCTGCGCCTGGGTGCCGGCCGTGAGGGTGACCATCGACGCTGTGACGCCGAGCCCGGTAGCCAGGAACTCGCGGCGGGCGAGAGTAGCCGAACCGTCCTCACCGCTATAACCCATCCGTTTGTTGCGCATGCGAATCACCCTCTTCGTGGGAACGGAATCCGATCGAGAGCTCGGTGGCGACTACGAGGTCAACCTGCGCCGCCAGAACTCGCGCTGATGTCTGACCTCGCTGCGGCGCCGCCCCTCGAACCTGCTGACCGGGCGTGACGGGCGCGCCACTCGCCGGGCGGGCTGCCTTCCCAGTCGTGGAACGCCCGAAAGAACGAGTGCGCGTCTTCGTACCCCAGGAGGTAGGCGGTCTCGTTCAGCTCCATCTTCGAATGGAGCAGGTAGTGCCGGGCCAGCTCGCGGCGCGCCTCCTGCATCAGCTGCTGGAACGTCGCGCCGGCGTCGGCGAGCCGCCGTTGCAGCGTTCGCGAGCTGACGCGCAGTTCTCTTGCGACCTCCTCGATCCCCGGCCGTCCCCGTGGCAGAAGCTGCTTCAGCATGCCCTTGACTTGCTCGCCGATCGCATCCGACGCGAGCGCGCGAGACAGCTCGGCGTCGAGCTGCGGCGCAATCACCGCCCACAGATCCGGGTTGCTCGTGAGGAACGGTCGATCGAGGGCCGCCCTGGCGAACACGATCGTGTTGTGGCGAGCGTCGAACGTCACCGGGCAGCCGAAGTGCGCTTCGTACATCGGGCGATCCCGCGCGGCGCCGCGAAGCTCGATCCGTTTCGGGTCGATGGCTCCGCCGCTCCCGCGGTGGGCGATCGCCACCACCCAGGCAAAGGCCAGGTCCACGAGCAGCGGCGGCTCCGCCTCCTGCGCGAGCAGGTACCGTAGCTCCACCCGGCTCTCGTCCTCTCGATCGATCACCACCAGCGCTTCGGGACAGAAGAGCTGCTTGTAGCGCGCCATCCGGGTGAGCGCGTCCCGGAACGACCGCGCCGTCACGGCGGCGATGCCGAGCGGGTCGTACCGCTCGAGGCGGTTCTCGGTGCCGAGCTTGAGGGCGATCGCCGGATCGCGGCTGGCTTCCGCGAGTCCGCGATACAGCGCGAACAGCTCCTCGGTACTCAGCAGGATCTTCTCGTCCCCGTCGAACAGCCGTGTCGGCAGGCCCGCGTGGCGCAACACGTCCTCCGGCTGTACGCCCAGCTCTTCGAGCTTCCGTGCGAGCGCCGCGGAGATGCGAAACCGGCTGGTCATTCCCCTGCCTCCACCGTCGTGCTCGAGACGCGCCGTACCTTCTGCCAGTCCCAGTGGCTACAACCTAGGCCGCCCGGCAGTCGATGTCATTAGCAAAACGCGCCAACGTGTTGGCGAGACGCGCCAGGGCGCGGCCGACGTCCGGGCGGTCACGACGAGTCGATCCTGATGAGAGTCGAGGAAGGAGGTCGCCGGGCCACCCTCCGCATGCGCACCGCTCTTACCCACAATCGTGGCGGCGGGCGACGTGGTTGCACCCGCATGAGGAAAGCGTTCCCGTCCTCGCGCAGACCCGATACGCCCTGCACTGGCGGAGCGAGGGAACACAGGTCTATTCTAGCAAGTGCCGACTCCATTGGAGGGTCCTGTCATGAGGATCGAGCAGCAGTCACAGTCGAGAAGAGCGTTCTTGTCCACTGGTCTGATGGGGATCGCCTCGGTGGGGTTTGCAGGCACGACGCCCAGCTCAGCGGCTGCGCAACCGCAGCAGCAGTCGGGGTCGGGATCACCGATTCAACGCACGCTGGGCAGGACGGGAATCGAGTTGCCCATCGTGAGCGTCGGCGCCATGAACAGCGATTCGCCGGCACTCTATCATCGCGCCTATGACATGGGCGTTCGCCACTTCGACACGGCCGAGGTGTACCTGCAGGGCAGGAGTGAAGAGGTGCTCGGCAGGTTCATCCAGGAGCGGGGAAATCGAGACGAGATCTGCCTATCGACCAAGATCGGGTTGAGCATCAGGAGGGTCGAGCGTTCTCAGTTCAGGAGTGAGCTGGAGCGGACCTTCGAAGGCTGCCTCGGCCGTCTGCAAACCGACTACGTCGACATTCTCTACCACCATTCGCGGACAGACGCCGCTGGTGTGAACGACGAGATAGCCTCCGAGTACTTTGCGGAGCTTCAGGAGCAGGGGAGAATCCGCTACCCCGGGATCTCGACACACGCGGGTCAGGCGGAAGTACTCAACGAGATGGCCAAGGGCGGTTTCTGGTCGGTGGCTCTCGTTGCGTTCAATGCGACCATGGCGCAGAACGAGGAACTCCTCGAGGCAATGAAGAATGCTGCGAGCAGAGGCGTCGGGATCATAGGGATGAAGGCGCTGGGAGGCGGACGGAGAGGACCCGGTTCCGATCCAAGCACGCCAGACGTCAACAAGACCGCCATGCTCAAGTGGGTACTCAATCATGAAGAGGTCACCACGATCATCCCCGGTGTGACCACCTTCGATCAGCTCGATCTGGATTGGACGGTGGCCTCCGACCTTTCCTATACGGACGAGGAGCGGAGCTTCTTGGCGCAAGGGGAGCGGTTGGGCATGCTGCAATTCTGCCAGCAGTGCCGGGAGTGCGTCCCGACGTGTCCGAACGGTGTTGATGTGCCGACCCTCATGCGCACCTACATGTATGCCGCCCAGTACGCCAACTTCACCCATGCCCGCATGACACTGGATGACATGCCGGCAGGTCGGAGCATCGATGCGTGCGGTACCTGTGCGGCGTGTTCCGCTCGGTGCAGCAACGCCGTGGATATCGCCGGCAGGATCGGTACGCTGAAGTCCATGTACGTGGCCTAGGGAACCGCTGCACCAGTCGAAGGACTGGCCGCGGAGGACGCGTCAGTGAGGCGGTGCCCGGGCTACCAGCTCACCCACGGCGCGCTCACTGCAGCGGCCGGAGCGACCTGCCGGAGACTTGTGCAGACCGTTCCTGGACTATTGGGAGGTCGCGCGGCGCCCTCGCAGGTCGAAGGTCATGCCGACCGCCGGGCGCGTCGCGAGCGCCGGAGAGACCGAGGCTGCTAGCGACCGAACGCGTTCAGTCGGTTCAGCAGCGCCTCGCGGTCCACGGCTCCGGCGACACCGAGAACCCCGTCGGCCGTCCGCCTCACACCAGCGAACCCCCGGTACGGAATCTCCGTGTAGAGTATCTCCTCGCCCCCATGCTCCACCTGCTCCCATCGCTCGGCGAGGCCTTCCCACCCCGAGAGGGTAACAAAGCCTTCCCATGTCTCACCGCCATCGGCGTACTCGGCGTAGACGCAGTTGGTGAGCTCGGTGAGGCCGAGGTAGCCTTCGCGCTGAAATCCTTCGGTGCCCGCGATCCGTCCGTCCGGCGGCAGCCGATCGAGCTCCACAGGGAGTGCCGTGTCACCGGGCAGCTGGGAGGCAAGCGCCTCGAGCAATGCGCGCCCGTTCTGCTCTGTCAGTTCGCCCTCGAGGACGTTGACCTTCGCGTACGTGCGGCCTTTCACGAGCAGTGCAAGGTACGGCGGCGACACCGCCGCATCGGTTGCACCCGAGACCGCAATGCGCTCCCCTGCTCGCTCGCGCGAGAAGACTCCGAACGCGTTCAGGGGCTCCCCCATATCGTACAGATCGACGGTGACGATGAGGTTGCCCGATCGGAGGTCAGCCGTTCGGCACGTCTGCACGTCATAGGCGACGTACAGCTCGGCTGCACCGTTGATGTACTCCCACAGGTTGTCGGCATCGTAGACGCGCACCTCGCTGACCGGCGTCCAGCCGACCATTGCGGGGAATCCGGCATCGGAGCCGCCGGAGCACGACAGGACAGTGGTCACAGCGAGCATGGCGGCACCGACAGGGCCAGTCGACCGGCGTGCCAACGCGATTCGTCGATTCATGGTCATCATTCGCACTATCCGATTCCGTGAGTGGATCCAGGCCAGCACCGGCGACGAGCCCCGTCCTGGACCGGGTAGGGAACCTCTGCACAAGTCGCATGGCTGGTCGCGGAGGATGCGTCAGTGCGGAGGTGCCCGGGCCACCAGCTCACCCAAGGCGCTCACTGCGGCGGCCGGAGCGACCTGCGGGAGACTGCAGACCTTCCTGAGTTGTCGCTGCCGTGCGGGCGCTGGGGGGAGTCTCCGGCCTCCGATCGAAAGGTGGGCTCGCCAGGTCACGACGGCCGGGCGCATCACGTTGCCCTCCGCTCGAGCAGGATCTGGTTCTCCTCCGAGCGCGATTCCCCCACCGACGTTACGTACACTGCCTTGCGGTCGTGGATCGGGCACGCGTTCTCGCACGCGCCGCACCCCGTGCAGAGCGATGGATCGACGTGTGGCTGTTGCACCGCCACCTCGTTGCCCTCGCGGTCCAGCACCACGGCTTCCTCGAGATAGATGGCCTTGGGCGATGTGGGGCACCACTCCTCGCACACGATGCACGGTGAAGCCATCGCCCACGGCAGGCAGCGACCACGATCGAAGAACGCGGTGCCGATGCGGATTGGCGGCGTCGCGTCGTCACCGACCTTCTGGGTGATCGTGAGCTCGCCGATTGCCCCGGTTGGGCACACCTGGCCACACAGCGTGCAGGTGGGCTCGCAGTAGCCGATCTTGGCGATCAGCATCGGCGTCCACAACCCTTCGAGTCCCGCCTCGAGCAGTGCAGGGTGCAGCGCATTGTTCGGACACACGCGCATGCACTGGCCGCATCTGATGCACCGGCTCAGGAAGTCGTCTTCGGCCTGGGAGCCTGGTGGGCGGATCACGAACGGCGAGCGGTTGACCTCGTGGCGATCGCCGGTGCGGAGCAGCGGCACGGCGACCACCCCCGCAGCGAGCGAGCCAACGAGCTTGCGTCGTGTGATGTCCACTTTCGACGTGCCGGCTGGATTGCCCTTCGTGTCCTCCCGACCCGGAAAGAATGTGAACCTGAGCGCCCCTTCGGGACACGCGCCCTGGCAGTTGAGACACACGTGGCACTCGCTCTGGCGCCAGCGGTGACCCACGTCGGGGTTGTCCGCTCCCTGGCATGACAACAGGCAGCGGTTGCAGCCGCTACACGCGGTATCGTCCTTGTGCAGGCCGAAGATGGCGAACCGCGAGAACACGCCGAGCAGCGCGCCGAGCGGGCACACGGCACGGCACCAGAAGCGCGTGATGAACCGGTTGGCCAGCATGATGAGCAGAAACACGAACCCGATGCTCAGCAGCGCGTGGAAGTGCGCCTGGCGGAACGGCAGCAGGATGGCGGCGATCCCCCCGTACACGAAGTCCGCGGCCGTGCCGACAGCCTCGATGCCCGTCGCGTCCGCCGCGGCCACCCCCGCCCGCCCGAGCGTGTGCAGCGTAGGCAGTACCGCAGTGCCGAGCGATCGAGCCAGAAGCGGCAGCGGGTCGAAGAGCCCTGCCTGAAGGCTGCCCATCAAGGACGCCCCGATGACGAAGAGCAGTACGTAGTACTTGATGCGCTGGTACTTCTGATAGCGGTTGGACTGCATGCGCTGCTTGCCCTTGCGCGAGCTGCGCTCCGACTTGAACTCCGACGTCCAGTGGTTGAGCGTGCCGAGCGGGCAAATCCAGCCGCAGAAGAAGCGTCCCAGGAAGATCGTGGGGATCAGGATCACGAGCGCCCACAGCATGCCCTTGTAGAGGGTGCCGCCTCGGTCGGGCTGAAATCCACCTCGAAGGTGGTCTTGAGCACGAGCCACAGGAACACGAGGAAGAACACCACCTGCGAGCCGCGCCGGAGGTTCTTGACGGTGCCGATGGTCATGGGGTCGGTTCCTACGCGGAGACTTCCGAATAGCCGGCCGCGCGGTAGTCCATCGCGCCGAGGCCGGATTGCTGGGCGAGCGCGATGTGCCCGACTTGATCGCCCCTGAGCCCGAGGAACTCGGCACCGCGCGCATCTGCCGCGACCTGATCGGTGCTACACATGACCGTGTTCTCGATCGCGACGTCGTCGAGCGAGCCACCTTGCGGGCC
>JBDHDN010000150.1:0-8449 GCA_039591485.1 Gemmatimonadota bacterium | reverse complement strand
AACCCCTACCGCGGGCCCTCGGCGGTGGTCAGCGGCGTCTTTGCGCGCCTGGGTGCGGAGTGTGAGTACTGGACGCTTGCGATCGAGGAGCTACTGGACGCCGGCGACACCGTCGTCGCGTTCGGCCGCTACCGGGCGAAGCACAAGGAGACCGGCAAGACGATCGACACCCAATTCACCCACGTGTGGCGGCTGAGGAACGGGAAGGCGGCAGACTTCCAGCAGTACGCCGACACCGCTCAGGTGGCGGCGGCAATGCCAGGCGCATAGCAGGAGCCCGACACAGACCGTGCTGGTCGTGCGGCCCGTCGGCCAGGGCGACAGCGAGGCTTGGCTTCGGATGCGGTGCGCGCTCTGGCCCGAAGGCTCAGAGGAGGAGCACCGAAGCGAGATCGCAGCGTTCCTGAGGGGCGACGCTCGGGAGCCAGCGGCGGTGCTCCTCGCGGAGGACGGTGCCGGACATGCCCTCGGCATGGTTGAGCTGTCGATTCGCCCCTGCGCGGAAGGGTGCCATACGAACCGCGTGGCCTACCTCGAGGGTTGGTACGTGATACCCGATGCTAGGCAGGGTGGCGTCGGCCGTTCACTGGTTGAGACAGCCGAGACGTGGGCACGTGCGCAGGGATGTACGGAGTTCGCTTCGGACACCAACTCTGACAACGCCTCCAGTATCGCCGCCCATCTGGCCCTCGGCTTCGGGGACGCCGGCCTGGTGCGGTGTTTCAAGAAGGACCTGTGATACGCGACGGGTCAGGAGAGAGAGGTGAACGGTGAGGGGTGAAGGATGAAGCGTGAGCGGTGAGGCACGGAACCGCCCGGCGACCTCGCCGCCGGACAATTCAGATCATCTCCGTCGGACCTTCCAGAGGACCGGCCTCGGTCAGCGTGACTCCGGCGCCCCCATACGAGGTATTCTGAGTGGAATGTGCTCAGGAGGCCTCCATGCCAAGGTTTCTCTGTGCGCGCACCGTCATTGCCGGTGCACTGCTGGCCGCATGTGGCGACACGCACGACCCCGGTGCGGGCCCGATCACAGGCCTGCCTCGCGACCTCAGCGTCGCCGAAGGTTCGCTGATCGCGGCTGACAACACCTTCGCCTTCGGCCTCTTCAAGGAAATCAACACCCAGCAGGGCGAGCGGAACGTCTTCGTTTCTCCTCTGAGCGTGGCGATGGCGCTGGGTATGACGTACAACGGCGCGTCCGGAACCACCCGCGAGGCCATGCAGGCCACCCTTGGCCTCCAAGACCTGACCGAGGACGAAGTGAATCGGTCGTACCGCAGCCTCATCGACCTCTTGCGGGGGCTCGACCCTCAGGTCGGGTTCGTCCTCGCGAACTCGATCTGGTATCGGGACACCTGGGCCTTCGAGCAGGCTTTCCTCGACATCTGCCGCCGGCACTTCGACGCCGAGGTCAGCCCGCTCGACTTCACGGCGCCTGCGGCGTCCGACGCGATCAATCAGTGGGTGCGCGATGCGACGAACGGCAAGATCCGCGACATCGTTCCCACACCGGTGCCGTGGAACACTGCCATGTATCTCATCAACGCGATCTACTTTCGGGCCGACTGGACGTACCGCTTCGATGCGAGCCGTACTGCTGAGGCATTGTTCAACCTGGCGGACGGCACCCAGACGACGGTCGACATGATGTCGCACGAGGCGAGCATCCTCGTGGGATACACGGAGCGGGACGGAGTGCGGATCGTCGACGTGCCGTACGGCGGCGAGGCGTACGCCATGACGGTCGTGCTTCCCGAAGATCCCGCTGCCATCCACGACGTGGTCGGCCGGCTTAGCCAGGAAGCCTGGGAGACGTGGACCGCAGGACTCGCGACCAACGACGTGCATCTGTCGATGCCGAAATTCACCCTAGAGTACGAGATCGGACTGAACGACGTCTTGAGCTCGCTCGGCATGGCCGAGGCGTTCGACCCGGCGGCTGCCGACTTCACTCGGATGTATGCGCCCGGCGGCATCTGGATCGACAGTGTCGTCCACAAGACGTTCGTCGACGTGAACGAGGAGGGAACGGAGGCCGCCGCCGCGACGGCGGTCGGCATGGCGTTCGAGGGCCTGCCTCCGACCGTCATCGTGGATCGGCCGTTCGTGTTCGTGATCCGAGAGCGGTTCTCGGGGTCGATCCTGTTCATGGGGAAGGTGCTGGACCCGACAGCCGGGTGAGGACGGATCACGTTGCGGGGCGACCGGAGAGCAGCGTGTCCGTGGCACGAGGCGCGGTGGGCAGGAGCGAGGGGGGACGAGTGAGAGGTGAAGAGCGAACTGTGAAGAGGGGCGGGTGATGCGCGAGACTCGCCAGGCAGATCGCTCGAGTGCTTGACCCTCGAGTACTCGAGACCGAGACGACGGAGCCGGCTGGCACAGACCTCGCGCGGCAGTCGCCTGATCCGGAGCCAACGCGAAGGACATCCTAAACGCCACGTTCAGCCGGGGCAATCACTTCACGTTGGTCCTTGATGAAGTTGAACCACCGACCGCACGCGTGTCAGGCTATCTGCAGAAGCATGGATCCGACCTCTAACCGCTACACCGCTGATCGACCGTGCGATCTGCCGGTTTCCGATGTTGGAGAACGGCATCCTGCCTCGGTCAGCTGCCTCCCTTGCGAAATACAGTCTGTCTCGCATGCTTTCAGGGTTTTGGGGTGGGAACTGGACGACGGGGCGAGCCACCAACCAGACCACAGGAGGATGAATGCAGATCAGGACCATGATGGCGGCGGTCGTATTGGCCGGCCTGCTCCCGCCGGCTGCGGCCGCGCAGGAAAGCTCCGAGCGCGGTGCTCTGTGGCGTGTGCGCGTCTTTGACGTAGCGCCCGCACACGTGATCCAGTGGGCGAATGGGGTGCAGAAGATCGCACAGGCCGCCAGCGAGTCAAACCTCGAGCAGCAGTGGGGCTGGACCGTCTGGGCCGACTTCCCACAGTACTATGTATCCAATCCCGTACCCAACATGGCCGCCTTCGATGACCCGGGCGCTTGGAATCGCCAGTTTGAGGGAACTGACGGCCAGGCCACGTTGCAGGAGGCCATGCAGGAACTGCAGGGGCTCGACGCCAAGGTGATCTCCGACGAGATCTACGAATACGAAGCTGGCTGGAGCTACACGCCGGAGCAGCCGGCGTTCGACGGGACCCCCGGCGGTGCGGATCTCTCGGAGTTCTACATTGCCCCTGGGAAGGCCGAGGAATTCCAGTCGATCGTCGGTGAAGCGATCGCGATGCTCGGGAAGATCGGCTACCCGTATACGATGAGCGGCTACCGCGTGATCATGGGTGAGGGACAGAAAACCGTCTTCGTGACATTCTGGGACACACGCGAGGCGTACTACGGCGTGAACAGCCAGAACCGTCTGCTCGAGCAGCACGGAATGACACAGGAGTGGCAAGAACTGGTCGCACGGTTCCTCAACACGATCTCGAATGCGACATCCCGGACGATCGAATACTCTGCCAATATGAGCCACTGGCAGATGAACTGATTGCTGACGGGACATGATTGCAGAACGGGGGTGGCCGTCGCGGCCACCCCCGTTTGCGTCTTCCCATCCGACTGGCGCGACGTGCCTCCCGCTCCTCCTCAAGATACCGGTCCAGCCAATCGGGGTCGTCCCGAATGAGCTGTGCACAGGGCACGAAGTGCCCGCCCTCGTACACGACCCATCTCTTGCGCTCCTCCGGCGTGCCGAACGGCTCGAACATGGGCCGCTGCGACGTCTCCCTTGGCAAGACGTGGTCGTACTCGCCGTTCAGCATCAGCACGGGATTGGTGATACGACGCAGGAAGTTGAGCGGCTCGACCTTCGGCTGGCCCCGCAGAACTGGACCAACCTTGTTCACATCACCTCATGCGCGATTGGCGGGAGGAGGCCCGTGAGCATGCTGGACTGAGCCACATTCCTCGACTTGGCTGGCATGTCCTGCACAGGAAGTTCGCGAGCGAGCTCAAGCACTCGCCCCTGCGCGACCTCTGTGAGCTTGGCGGCTGGAAGAACGCCTCCACCATCCTCAGGTGCTACCAGCAATCGGACGAGGTCACAATGCGCACCGCGCTCAAGCTCCGCCGGGCAATCGGGTCGCGGTGAATCGACACCACTGCATCAACGAGAAATCCCGCCTGAACACCAAGTCCAAGCGGGACAAGCACTTCACGAATGGGCCTGGGTGGAGTTGAACCACCGACCTCACGCTTATCAGGCGTGCGCTCTAACCACCTGAGCTACAGGCCCCAGGGGACCGATAATGTACGGCTTTCCGGGCCGCCGTTGTACCCCGAGGCTTCCAGGGTGCGGGGACGGACTCGGAGGTCGCCGTCCCCGCGCTTCAAGGCCGTTCAGTCCCACTCACTCCGACGACTGCGGCGAGGCTCGCCGTCGTCCTCGTCCAGCTCGTCCTCGTAGTCGTCGTACTCCTCGTACTCGTCCTCGCTGTCCTCGTCGTACTCTTCATCTTCCTCGAAGTTCTCCGTGTCGAACTCCTCGTCGCCATCGTCGTAGCGCGCGACGTACCGTGGTGAGTACGACGTCTCCGACGCCAGCATGCCTGTCCTCCCGCGCCTGGGGCGCATACAAGGTGAGTGATGCGGGGCTACGACCCCTCAGCCGCTCGGATCCGCCGGGCGGCTTTCTTACGCTCAATAGCAGCGAGAGCCCGCTTGCGCAAGCGGATCGCTGCCGGCGTGACCTCGATCAGCTCGTCGTCCTCGATGTACTCCAGCGCCAGCTCCAGCGTGATCGGCCGCGGGGGCTCGAGCTGGATGTTCTCGTCGGACGCCGTGGTGCGGATGTTGGTGAGCTTCTTACCCTTCGTGACGTTCACGTCGAGATCGCCCGACCGCACGTGTTCGCCCACGATCATCCCCTCGTAGACCTCGGCACCCGGAGCGACGAACAGGGTCGCGCGCTCCTGGAGATTGAACAGGGCGTACCCCAGGGCCACCCCCTGCCGGTCGGCCACGAGCACGCCTCGGCTCCGCCCCTCGAGCGGACCGGCCCAGGGGCCGTACTCGAGGAACCGGTGGTGCATGATGCCCTCGCCGCGGGTCTCGGTGAGGAACGGCGACCGATACCCGAACAGGCCCCGCGCCGGCACATGAAAACTCAGCCGTACTCGGCCGCTACCGTGATGCCGCATGTCACGCAGCTCGCCGCGACGTGGCCCCAGTGTCTCCATCACTGCGCCGACCATGGCGTCGGGGATGTCCACGACCAGTTCCTCGTAGGGCTCGAGCCGTTCCCCGTTTGCACCTTCGCGCGTGATCACGCGCGGCCGGCTGACCTGGAACTCGTACCCCTCACGCCGCATGGTTTCCATGAGGATCGAGAGGTGGAGCTCCCCACGGCCGGAGACCGTGAGCACCTCGGGCTTGTCGGTCTCCTCCACCTTGAGCGACACGTTCCGTTCCAGCTCGCGGAACAGGCGCTCGCGCACCTGGCGGGAGGTCACAAATTTCCCCGCCTGGCCCGCGAACGGTGAGTTGTTGACGATGAAGTCCACCGAGATGGTGGGCTCCTCGACGGCGATGCTGCGGAGCCGCTCCGCGTGGGTCGACGCGGCCAGGGTGGTGCCGATCTCGACCCCCTCGATGCCGGCCAGCGCGACGATGTCCCCGGCGGATGCCTGCTCGATCTCGACACGCTTGAGCCCCTCGAAACCGTACAGCTGGGAGACACGCGCGACCGGGAGGTCCTCGGCGGCAACGAGTCCGGGCTCGCCCGGTGGGAGCATCGCGACCTGGTTCCCGACAGCGATCCGGCCCCGCTCGATACGCCCCACGCCCACGCGGCCCAGATACGGCGAGTAGTCGATGGTCGAAATGAGCATCTGGAACGGACCGCCGGCGTCCGCGGACGGGGGTGGCACGTGTTCGAGAATGGCCCGGAACAGAGGCGTCAGATCCGCGGGCGGGCGGTCCGGCGGTCCAGCAGACAATGCAATCGCCTCTCCACCTGCCGGCATTTCACGGTATGCGACACCATCGCGTGCGGAGGCATACAGGAACGGCGCGTCGAGTTGCGCATCCGATGCCTCCCGCTCCATGAACAGCTCGAGCACCTCGTCGTGCACGGCGGCGGGGCGGGCGTCGGCACGGTCGATCTTGTTGATGACGACGACCGGAGCGAGGCCCAGAGCCAGCGCCTTGCGCGTGACGAACCGCGTCTGGGGCATGGGTCCTTCGGCAGCATCAACCAGCAACAGGACACCGTTGACCATGCCGAGGATCCGCTCCACCTCGCCGCCGAAATCCGCGTGGCCCGGCGTGTCTACCAGGTTGATCTTGACGTCGTTCCAGCGAAGGGACGCGTTCTTGGCGAGAATGGTGATGCCCCGCTCGCGCTCGAGCGGGTTGGAATCCATGACGCGCTCCTCGACCTCCTGATTGGCCCGGAAGACGCCAGCCTGGCGGAGCATCTTGTCCACCAGCGTCGTCTTCCCGTGGTCGACGTGCGCGATGATTGCGATGTTGCGGATGTGCAAGGAGGAAAACCTTCGTATCGGGCCGACGGTGGTGGCGAGCGCAAGTATAGACGGCTCCGGGCGCTCGGGCAAGCGGTCAGCGCACGTCGGCCTCCTCGGGGAGACAGGCGTGCTCTTGCTCGATCTGGAGTGTGACGTGGTGGATGCCGAGATCACGCATGCGACCCTGCACCGCCTCGAGCACCTCCTGCCCCTGCGAAGGATCCGGGACGACAGCGTGCCCGCTCATCGCGATCACGCCGCTGGTGAGCGTCCAGACATGCAGATCGTGCACCCCGTCCACCCCGGGAACGCTGAGAATGCCATCGCTCACGTCTCCCAGGGCGATGTGCCGCGGTGTCGCCTCGAGCAGCACGTCGGTGCTCTCACGCAAGAGCCGCCAGGCACCGACCAGGATCAGGGCAGCGATGCCAAGAGAGATGATCGGGTCCGCCAGCACCCAACCGGTGAGCAGGATGACGATACCTGCAGTCATCGCCCCGACCGAGCCAAGCAGGTCACCGAGTACGTGCAGGTAGGCCCCCCGAACGTTGAGGGACTCGCGGTGCCCCGCGTGGAGCTTCCATGCCGCGAAGACGTTCACGAGGAGCCCCACGGTGGCGACGCTGAAGAGGATGCGCGGCTCGACCGGGGGCGGATCGCCGATGCGCTCGATCGCGTCCCAGGTGATCAGCCCCACCACGACGAAGAGCGCCACCGCGTTCACGAGCGCCGCGAGGATCTCGAGCCGGAGGTAGCCGTATGTCTTGTCCGGGGTAGCCGGACGGCGGGCGAACCACGAGGCGAACAGGGCGAGACCGATGGCGGCGACGTCGGTGAGCATGTGACCCGCGTCGGCCAGCAGCGCGAGCGAGTTCGCCAGCAGTCCACCAGCGAACTCCACCAGCATGAACGTCCCCGTGACGAACAACACCACCCACAGCGCGCGCCCATGCCGGCGCGACGCCGGGCGCCGCTGCAGGCACGCCAGCGAGTCCACCGGGGGCGACGAGCTCTGGTCCTGAGGATGGAGCATACGTTGGCTGGTCGGTGCGGGACCCTTAGCTTTGCGGTACGACGGATATGGAAACCATTACCTTGACGGCACTCCTCTGGCGGGCGGCTACGGTCATCGTGCTCGTGGCTGCCAACGCCTTCTTCGTGGCAGCCGAGTTTGCGCTGGTCGCCGCACGACGGACGCGGCTCGACAGCATGGCGCGGCGCGGTGACGCGAAAGCTAAGCTCGCCTTCAAGGCCACTCAATCGCTCGACCGCTACATCTCGGGGACGCAGCTCGGCATCACGGTAGCCAGCCTCGGCCTGGGGTGGATCGGTGAGCCGGCGGTGGCCGGCGCCATCGGTGCAGCATTCCACGGCCTGCCGACGCCGTTCAACGTGGTCGCCACGCATACTGTGGCCGGGGTGATCGCGTTCATGCTGATCACCTTCCTACACATCGTGCTCGGCGAGCTGGCCCCAAAGGCACTGGCCCTGCTGTACCCCGAGGCCACCTCGCGCTGGGTCGCCGCGCCCCTCATCCTCTTCACCGAGGCGACGAACCCGTTCATCTGGCTGTTGAACGGATCCGCCAACGGGCTCCTCCGACTGTTCGGCATTCGCGCCCCGGGCGAAGCCGAGCGGGTGCATCAGCCCGAGGAGATCCTGATGCTCGTGCGCCAGAGCCAGCGTGCCGGCAGTCTCGAGCGTGAGGACGTCCGCATGATCGAGGGGGTGTTCGAGTTCACGGAGAAGAACGCACGCGACGTGATGACGCCACGCACCGACGTGGTGGCGCTCGACGCCGATGTGACCGTGGCGCAAGCGGCCCAGCGGATCAAGGGGGTCGGTCGCTCACGCTACCCGATCTATGGCGAGACCCCGGACGACGTGCTCGGCATCGTGCACATCAAGGACATCCTCGCCGCGATGCCCGAGCGGGAGCACGAACCGATCACGAACATCGCCCGCGACCCG